>DQWO01000357.1 GCA_011042595.1 Pseudomonadota bacterium | reverse complement strand
TGAGCCAGCTGAATCCGGGGCTGTGGCCGTCGATGCCGGTTAATGAGAAAACTTTCCGCCGGTTTTCTATCCATATCCGGCCTTTTACCCTGCTGCAGCAAATGTAATCCCAGGGCACTGTCACCCAAAGTTCCGGAAACATAGATCCGGTCACCGGGTTTTGCCCCTTTCCGGTAGACAATCTCTGTTTCTGCTGCCCGCCCATGCATGGTAATGGCAATAGTAATCTGTGCGGAGGCCACCGTATCACCGCCAAGCAATTGAACCCCATGGTGGCCGGCAGTGTCCAGCATTCCGGCAATAAAATCTGTGAACCAGGCCAGTGGAAGGGATGGTGGCAAACCAAGGCCGAGAAAACAACAGGTAGGAATCCCCCCCATAGCGGCAATATCGCTAAGATTAACGGCCAGAGCTTTGCCGCCTAGATCCGCGGCTGAGATAAAGGAACAATCAAAATGAACCCCCTCCACCAGCATATCGGTGGTTACCAGCAGGGCTTCTCCTCCCGGTTGGCAGATAACGGCAGCATCGTCGCCGATACCCTGTTTCACTGACCCGCTGACCGGTGGCAGCAGCTTCCTGATTCTGTCAATCAGGGCAAATTCGCCAAGTTCCCCAATAGTCGGGCTCTCAACCATGGCACAACCGCTCATGAAAATCGATCATTTTTTCTTCTTAACGGCTGATTTTCCCGGTTGTCGGGTAAGAGTCTTAAGAAGCACCTCAGCGGCATTACCAACCGATACCAGAGAAATCTTTTTCTGAATATTTTTGGGAATATCGACCAGATCTTTCTGATTTGCTTCCGGGAACAGCACCGTCGAGGCTCCAAACCTTACCGCTGCCAACACCTTTTCCTTCAATCCCCCAATAGGCATTACCCGACCGGTAAGAGTCACCTCTCCGGTCATGGCCACGGTTCGATAGACAGGAATTCCCGTCAAAGCCGATACCAGCGATGTCAACATGGTGATGCCGGCAGATGGACCGTCTTTTGGCGTGGCACCGGCCGGTACATGAATATGGATATCGTTTTCCTTGAAAGTTTTGGCATCAATGCCAAACTCCGCCGCCCGGGAACGAATATAGCTGAGTGCCGCCTGGGCTGACTCCTTCATCACATCGCCTAGTTGGCCGGTGAGAGCCAGATTTCCCTTTCCCGGCATCACCGTGGTTTCCACCTGCAAAACCACCCCGCCATAGGAAGTCCAGGCCAGACCGGTAGCAACCCCCACTTGGTTTTCTTGCAGGTTTTCCTCCGGCAGATACTGTGGCGGTCCCAGGAATTTATGCAAATTCTGGGAGCTAATCCGAGTAACGCCAATCTCCCCCTCAATAGCAACCCGCGTGGCCACCTTACGACATAAACTGCCAATCTCTCGTTCCAGATTGCGAACTCCCGATTCCCGGGTATAGCGGGAAATAAGCTGCAGGATGCCCTGGTCTGACAGGGTCATATACTTCTCGCTGATCCCATTTTCCTCCAACTGCCTGGACAGGAGATATTGCCGGGCAATATGCAGTTTTTCTTCATCCGTATAACCGGACAGCTCGATAATTTCCATCCGGTCACGCAGGGCAGCCGGTATGGTATCAAGAGTGTTGGCCGTGGTAATAAACATCACATTGGACAGATCAAAGTTAACATTGAGATAATGATCACTGAATTCAAAATTCTGTTCCGGATCCAATACCTCCAAAAGAGCCGAAGAAGGATCACCACGGAAATCCGAACCTACCTTATCTATCTCATCCATCATGAAAACGGGATTCTTCGTGCCTGCCTGTTTGATTCCCTGGATAATACGACCGGGCAGTGCCCCTATATATGTCCGCCGATGACCGCGAATTTCAGCTTCGTCTTTCACCCCCCCCAATGACATGCGGAAAAACTTGCGCCCCTGAGCCCGGGCAATGGATTTCCCCAGGGAAGTTTTTCCCACCCCCGGAGGACCGACAAAACATAAAATCGGTCCCTTGAGCTTATTTTTCAGTTTGCAGACCGCCAGGTATTCAATAATGCGATCTTTTATCTTGTTCAAACCATAATGGTCTTCATCCAGGATCTTCCGGGCCTGCTTCAAATTCAGATTATCACGAGTTTTTTTATTCCAGGGCAGCTCAATCATCCAATCCAGGTAGGTTCTGACTATATTGGCTTCAGCTGAATCAGGATGCATCCGTTCCAGCCGTTCCAACTGCTTGATACTTTCCTTGTTAGCCTGTTTCGGCATTTTACATTTTTTAATTTCCTTCCGCAGTTCGTCAATTTCCTGGGTTCGTTCATCCAGATCGCCCAGCTCAGCACGGATGGCCCTCATCTGCTCCTTGAGAAAATACTCCCGCTGGGTTTTAGTCATCTCATCCTTGGCCTGGCTCTGGATTTTAACCTGCATCTCCAGCACCTGAATCTCTTTTGCCAGTATTTCATTAATATGCAGCAATCGCTCCCGCGGCTCGATGGTTTCCATGAACTCCTGGGAAACTTCAACCTTCAACCCCAGATTAGAAACTATCAGGTCAGCCAGACGACCAGGATCATTGATATTTTCCAAAACTACGGCTACTTCTGGTGAAATTGATTTCCCCAGCGAGATGATCCTCTCCAGACGTTCCTTAACCATACGGATCATAGCTTCCATTTCCAGATCGGCTTCAACGGGAGAAGGCTCATCAATTTTCTCCACCTCAACCATAAACAGGGGATCCTGGCGATGATATGCCTTGATCTTCCCTTTTGCCAGTCCCTGGACCAGGATTTTCACCCGCCCGTCCGGCAGCTTCAACATCCTCATAATCATCGAAATAGTGCCGACCTGATAGATATCATCCGGACTCGGATTTTCTTCTGCCACATTCTTCTGGGTAGCAAGAAAAATCAGCCGGTCACTATTCAGGGCCTCATCCACCGCTTTTATGGATGATTCACGACCAACGAAAAGTGGCATGATCATAAAAGGGAAAATCACTACATCCCGAATGGGCAACAAGGGCAGTTCACTGGGAATCACCAGATCTCCATCCTCTTCATCCTTGTTTTCCAGCGGAGTATCAGCTTGCGTTTCTTCTTCAACCGGTAAATCATGCGGCTCCGCAGCTTCAACTTTTTTCTTTTCTTTTTCGCTCACGCTATTTCCTCCTGACAAAAGGTACGGCCATTAAGTTTTCCGTCCAGTACCTGATTAGTTGGTTTCCATCCGGAAACTAATGTTTCCGGATAGGCTATCAGTATTTAGCTTTCAGCTTAATCACTTATTTTTCAATATATTACTGAAAGCTGACTGCTGATCGCTGAAAGCTGATCTCTCAAGTTAGTACAAATATTAAATGCTATCGGTTTCATGAAAGCATCATTTTTACGGTCGGCTAAAGTCCCAGGGAATACTAACCATCAGCAC
>DQWO01000223.1 GCA_011042595.1 Pseudomonadota bacterium | reverse complement strand
TACCCCTCAAGGGGGTACTGAAAAGAGTGACAGCCTTTCAGGAGTACGGTACTAACCAGACACCACTGATTATTATGTTCCTTATGGCCGGGAGGCAAAAAACGCCTCCATTGCCGCAATCAGCTTCAGGTTGTTTTCCCGATTTTTAACTGCAATTCTGATAAAGGAGTCATCTAAACCGGTAAAATCCGTGCAGAGGCGAATTAACATCCGACATTCGCGACGGAGAAAATCACTGAGCTGTCGGGAAGAATATTTCCTGTCAAGTTTCATCAGCAGGTAATTTGCCCGCGAGGGAAAAGTTTGTAGAAAGGGAATCCGCGTTAGATGCTGCAGGAGAAAATCACGCTCCCGGGTGATAAAGCGCCGGGTTTCTTCCTGAAAAGGCTGATCCCCCAGCGCTTCCCGCGCCGCGGCAATGGCCAGGCTGTTAACATTCCAGGGCTCCTGGTGATAACGCAGCCTTTCCACCAGCATCGAGCTGGCCAGGAGATAACCGCAACGCAAGCCGGCCAGGCTGAATATTTTCGTCAGCGAGCGCAATATTACCAGATTTTCAAATTCCTCCACCAGGGACTCCATCGAGGCCTGTTCGTCAGCAAAATCAATAAATGCTTCGTCAATAATACAGATCGTCCCGGATTGACGGGCAGCCACCAGCACCGGTCGCAACTCCTCCGGCCGCAGGAGGCTGCCGGTAGGATTGTTGGGATTACCCATAAACAATATATCAGGCCCTTTTTCCAGCCCCTTTATGAGTAAATCGGTTTCCAGGACAAAATTATTTTCATACCGGGTGTGGCAGAAATCAACCTTGCCGCCGTATACTTTTACGGCTCGCTGGTACTCAGTAAAAGCAGGGGCGACGATAAGCGCGGTTTTCGGCTTTAAAACCCGGACCAGCAGATATATCAGTTCGGTTGAACCATTCCCGGCCAGGATCCGGGATTCCGGCTGATTACCCAGCAAGGCAATCTGTTTGACCAGCGAATCCGCATACATTTCCGGATAATGCTGCAGTTGATTCAGCGCTTTGCCTAAAGCCTCCCAGGCCTGGACCGGCATGCCCAGAGGATTGATATTGGCAGAAAAGTCCAGTATTTCTTCTACCCCAACCCCGAGCTCCCGGGCTGCCTGGAAGACTGTTCCTCCATGAACCGGCAACTTTTCTTCTATTACCATAATAGCCATAGCCCCATACCGGTCATCAACACGGTGCACACATAAAGAACTTTTACTGCCTCTTTCACCTGGCTTCCATGGATAGGTGTCAATGATTCACCAATAATGCCCTTATCCACCATCTTGCCAAAGTAAATGCCGGGACCTCCCAGCTCTATTCCCAAGATACCGGCCATCGCCGCCTCCGGATAACCACTGTTTGGACTTTTATGAACATGATGGTATCTTTTCATTATCTGCCAGCCGCTCCCGGGATCATATCCCAACATCCAACCGGCGATAATGATAAGCAAACCTGACAGACGGGCCGGAATAAAATTCGCCAGATCGTCAAGACGAGCCGCTACTCTGCCAAAATTTCCATACCGGTCATTTCGATAGCCGATCATCGAATCCATGGTGTTAACCGCCTTGTAAGTCATAGCCAGAGGAACTCCTCCAATCAACAAAAAAAACAGTGGGGCGATTACCGCATCGCTGATATTTTCCGCCACGGTTTCCACCACCGCTTTTAAAATTTCCTCACCATCAAGCTCAGAGGTATCCCGCCCGACGATCATGGATAACGCCTTCCTGGCTTCCTCTTTTCCTTCTTTTTCCAGCAATTTCAAAACCTTTATTGCTTCCCGTGCCAGACCAGTGGAAGCCAAGGCCGTATAACCCAAAAAGATAACCACTAAAAAACCTAAAGGAGACCACACCATATATGCCGTTTTTATGATGACCAGGGTCAGCAGAAAAGTCAGCAGACAAACAATCAGTACCAGGATTGTACCGGCAATAACCTCACTCTTTTCATCCTGCCTTTGATGGGGATAAAACCAATTTTCCAGGATATCAATCAAGCGACCGATCAAAACCACAGGATGGGGAAACGGTAAAGGATAGTCGCCGAAAATAATATCAGCCATGACAATCATTATGAGCATGGCAGGTGTTATGTTAAAAACCATCGGTCTTATTCCCGATCATCCTGAAATAAATCCATTGTAATAACTCAACTCTTTACTGCAAACCCTGACTCTCTTAACAAAGGTTTTCTCAATACAATAAAAAATATTTATTGTCAAAAAAATGTTGATCTGCTACCATTGGGGGTTCATTTAATTATTTCTCTAACATATTGAAAATAAGTCTTTTTTCTCATGCATAATCATCTTTGGTCACAAGTCCTTGACCATATCAAGGAACAGGTTAATGAACATAATTACCTGACTTGGTTTAAACCAATAAAAATTAAGAAAATGGCGAATTCAGTCCTGACGCTGGAAGTACCGAATCGCTTCTTTAAGGAGTGGCTGGCCGAAAATTATCCCACGGCGATAGAAGATGCCATTCGTAAGGTTTCCACCCAGGATATCTCGGTTTCCTATATGGTGGCAAAAAAAACTCCTACTTATTTGAAGCAAAATAATAAATATCCGGATGATTCACCTGCTTCAGAATCTCCCACCGCTGTTCAGCTCAAAGATTCACCTTTTAATCCCAAATATACTTTTTCAGAATTTGTCGTGGGGCCTTCCAATGAATTTTCCCATGCTGCTGCCCTGGCGGTTGCCAAACAGCCTGGCACAAGTTATAATCCCCTGTTCATCTACAGTAGTGCCGGTCTGGGAAAAACTCATCTTCTGCATGCTATAGGCAACCATATAAATCAATTCAACAGCAGTTTAAAAACTCATTATGTCACTTCAGAAGATTTTACCAATGATCTCATCGGGGCAATAAAAGAAGATAGAATGCCCAAATTCAGAAATAAATACCGGCAAATGGATGTCTTGCTTATTGATGATATTCAATTCATTGCCGGCAAGGAACGTACCCAGGAAGAATTTTTTCATACCTTCAACTCCCTCTATAAAAGTCACAAACAAATTGTGCTGACCAGTGATAAATTTCCAATGGATATCCCCAAACTGGAAGATAGATTAAGAACCCGTTTTGAATGGGGCCTGATTGCAGACATTCAACCTCCCGACAATGAAACCCTGGTCGCCATTTTAATCACTAAAGCAAATCAGGAAAATCTTAATCTAAGCACCGAGGTTGCTTTTTTTCTGGCTGAAAACGTTTCTTCAAACATTCGCACCCTGGAAGGGGCTTTATTGCGCATTGCGGCTTTTTCCTCTTTTGAAAATAAAGAGGAAATATCCATTGATTTTGTCAAAAAAGTTCTTAAAGACATTATAAAAATGGATGAAAAAATAATAACTGTTGATGAAATTATTGCCAAAACTGCTGATTATTATCACC
>DQWO01000184.1 GCA_011042595.1 Pseudomonadota bacterium | reverse complement strand
TGATGGCCAGGTATATTGCTTCTCTGTCGGCTTCCCGAACTTTTTTGAGGTAATTGCCGCAGTTGATAAAACAGTCAGTATAGGAGCTTGGGGATGCCGTGCCGATCTCCACAAAGTGATTGTTGTCGAAGACGCTGACGGCAGAATACCTGCCATAGGGAAAAAGGTTGGGGAAAAGAACCGATTCACCGTGTTCAAGTCGTGGAGATTCCGACAAACTGGCTGCCAGCATGGGCGTTCGTTTATACAATTGAGGGCGGCAGAATGGACATGAAGCGGTATTGTTCGCGCCTGGGGGTGGTTCAGGGAATGATGAATCTCCTGATTCCGCCTCTTTAGCCCTGGCGAACGTTATCCGGCATTTTCTGCCGGTAATTGGGTTCGTACGGATCTCAACTGGTTTTTTTGCCGGGATGCCGACAGGCTCGACGATTTCCGCGGTGATTTTTCGTTTCTGAAATGCCAACGGGATTTTTTTTGCCTGGTTCATCGTTTACATTCCTATTAATCTCGATTTCTTGACTTGTGTTGCCGGGAGACATTATCGGGATGTTCGGGCTTGGTTCATAGCGGCATTGACCGCCGAACGAATCACCACGATGGTGATTCGCGGCGGGCACCTCGGAGCTGCACACGATGTGCAGCGAGAATGAGCGAGAACCATGCCGGAACATCCTTTGATAATCTTTTCAGCTGTTTTTTTACAACTCAAAATGTTGAGTTCTAATCTTTACCACCTCGCTTCATCAGCTGTCAATGGAGAATGAGATTGACCAAAAAAGAGCCTTTTTTCTGGGTTACTCTTTCCTGTGGGTTGGTCATTCTGGCTTTTATCCTGCTCCCACTGGTGGAGATGGTTACTGCTCCC
The DNA here is from genome assembly GCA_011042595.1 of Pseudomonadota bacterium. Taxonomy (GTDB): domain Bacteria; phylum Desulfobacterota; class Anaeroferrophillalia; order Anaeroferrophillales; family Anaeroferrophillaceae; genus DQWO01. Next base: position 2,570 of record DQWO01000184.1, on the reverse strand, counting down.
AGTGCCGCTGTCTTGAAGGAAACTATCCAGGATAAAGAAGTCTTGCAGTCCATCTGGCTGAGCCTCTATACTGCCGGAGCGGCCGCCCTTATTTCGGTCATCATTGGTACTCCGTTTGCCTACCTGCTGGCCCGAACCACTTTTCCCGGCAAAAACCTGGTAGAAGCCATTATTGATATTCCCATCATCATTCCTCATCCGGTTGTCGGTATCGCTCTGCTCAGTATCGCCGGTCGGAATTACTGGCTGGGGAGAGTATTCAATGCTCTGGGTATCAGGATCATGGGCAGTGTAACCGGCATTATCATGGTGCTGACGTTTGTCGGTCTGCCATTTTATCTCAACGCTGCCAAAGAAGGATTTACCTCCATTTCACCGCGCCTGGAATCCGTTTCCAGGAGTTTGGGAGCGTCACAGGTTAGTACCTTTTTCCATATTACCCTGCCTCTGGCTTGGCGCAGCATCCTGATCGGGATAGTCATGTGCTCTGCCCGGGCAATCAGCGAATTTGGGGCTGTGGTCATCATTGCCTACCACCCGATGATTGCGCCGGTACTGATCTATGAGCGCTTTGAATCTATGGGCTTGAAATATTCTCAGCCGGTGGCGGTCTGGCTGGTTTGTCTCTGTCTGCTGCTTTTTTTGCTGCTGCGGGTTTTGACACTACATCAGAAACGTTCTGCGTGAAAGCATAATACATTCATGATTTTATGATGAAGGAGAAAGAGGATTTTCTTTGACTATGATCAGTATTCGTAATCTGGCGGTCAATCTGGGGCAATTTCAGCTGACGGATATCACGCTGGATATTAAGGAAAATGAATTTTTTGTCCTCATGGGACCTACCGGAGCCGGTAAGAGTGTTTTACTGGAGGCAATTGCTGGTCTGGTGACCGTATCCAGTGGCAGCATTAAGCTGGGAACACAGGAGATCAGTAACTTGCCACCGGAGAAGCGGGGTATCAGCATAGTCTATCAGGACTATGCTCTTTTTCCCCATCTCACTGTACAAAAAAATATCTTTTATGGCCTGCGCTTTCACCGGTCATCCCGGGATAATTCCGTATCTCGTATTCGCAACTTGATTGATATCCTGGCCCTCGAACCGTTGCTTGGCCGTTTCCCCGGGACGTTGAGCGGCGGCGAGCAGCAGCGGGTGGCCCTGGCCCGGGCTCTGGCGATTGATCCGGCGGTGTTGCTGCTTGACGAACCTCTGGCTGCCCTTGATCCCCGGTTTCGGGAAGATCTGCGTCAACATTTGAAAACCCTGCACCAGAATACCCTCACCACCTTTTTCATGGTTACCCATGATTTTGCTGAAGCCATTGCTCTGGCCGGCCGGGCAGCAGTTATGAACCATGGTTGTCTGGAACAGGTAGGTACCATCAGGGAAATTTTTCAACAGCCTGCATCTCCATTTGTCGCGGATTTTGTCGGCATGAAGAACCTTTATGCCGCCCGGTTCAGCGGTACATTGGCAATAATTGACGGAATTTCTCTGGAGCTGGGACACCCCAGTGCATCAAGTACAGGATATGTGGCCATCAGGCCGGAGGACATTGTCCTGAGCCAGGAACCGCTGGTTTCCAGTATCCAGAATTCATTGAATGGGACAGTAAAAGCTGTTCAGCCATTGGGATTTCATTATGAAATTGAGATCCTGGTTAAAAATCTCCCTTTTAAAGTTTTAATTACCAAACAAGCCCTTTTTGACCTTCAGCTCCATGAAGGAAGCGAAACAGTAGTCTCCTTTAAAGCCACGGCAGTTCATCAGCTGGCCGGGGCTCCTGCCTGAAAAAATATCTACAATCACTCCGGTTTGATACTTACGTTATGGTGTTCCTTTAATGGGGCTTGATTTCGGCGCTTTTGGCGTTTGATTCCTGGAGTGGTAACAGATTGTAATTTGTCATTGTTAACGTGTATTTTTCGACAAGATTGTCGAAAATTTCCAGATAATGTCGAAAGATGTTATGCCGGTATCGGTATAGTTATCTGAAATCATTGATAGATTTATTTGGCATGCGACTTGCTCTTCCTTTTAGCAAAATATATTCTGAAAGGAGGTGAAAATATATGAAAAAGTATTTGATGTTGATTGTTTGTATGGTCATAGCTATGGCGTTTTCTTTGCCGGTTTCAGCTGCTGATTACAGCACGTATTCTACGGAAGAGTTAGCCGCGATGCGTGGAACTATGTCTTCTTCCACGGAAGCAGAACGTCAATCTTTGCGTGATGAATGGCAGCAGAGGGTCAAATCGATGACTGTTGATGAAAGACAGCAATATTCCGGCAGGCCAGCTCATGCTTCTGGAAATGGCCAGGGTTATAGGTATGGTTACGGTTCTGGCGCTGGTTCCGCTTCTGACGTTGGTTCAGGTTCTCAAAATCGCGTGAGAAGCCAGAAGAGAAACGGACAGGGTGGAGGCCACCGGTACGGCAGAAAATAGAAATTTGTGTATCGTTAACGCTAAAAAATGGGTTGGAAAGTGAAAATTATGAAAAATTTCAGCAAAATAGTTTTTTTAATGTTGGCAGTCATGTTTGTTATGGCTGGTTCTCTTCCGGT
>DQWO01000264.1 GCA_011042595.1 Pseudomonadota bacterium | reverse complement strand
GGGGATTAGTATCAGGACTTTACGGAATAAATTGCGCGAATACCGGGAGAAATATGACCAGACTCCTGAATCAAATAATCAGAATGCTGCCAGTAAACCTGCTTGATTTTCTGCCTCTCGGATTTTCCCGCCTTCAGATCCCTTGAGTTGCTGGCATATGATTTGCTTGTTCTTCCATCCCTAGGTAAAAAATAGCCACCTTAAAGACAGTATGATTTCAATAAATCATGTTTTTTCAACATGTTGTGCCGGTTGGATAAACTTTATTACTAGCGAGAGGTGTCAACCAAATGACGGTAACCCGATTGTTTGACAATACCACGAACCTGCTGGCCAAAGTTATGGCTTTACGGGCCCGTAAAGCGGAAGTTATTTCAAGCAATATTGCCAATATCGATACTCCCGGATATAAAGCCCGGCAAGTTACCTTTTTGGATAAGTTGCAGGATGCACTTGGTGAGTCTGACCATCTGCCTTTGGTGAAAACTCATAAGGGGCATTTGCCGGTATCACGGACCATAACCGAGATTGAACCATTGATTCAACCGCAGGAAAGTTCACTTGCTGGTTTTGACCAAAATACCGTTGATCTGGATCATGAAATGGCAGCATTGGCGGAAAATAGCCTGAATTATAATGCTGCCGTCCAAATGTTGCACAAAAAATTGAATATTTTGAAAAATGCCATTGTCGAAGGGGGTAAATAGTGAGCTTTCAAACTACCTTGCGAATCAGTGCTGCCGGCATGTCTGCTCAGCGTCATCGTTTAAATGTTATTGCCAGTAACCTGGCTAATCTGCAGACGACCAGAACCCCTGAAGGGGGACCTTATCAGCGGAAAGATGTTATTTTTCAGACAAAACCCCTGGTGGTTGACAGCCAGAATGAATCATTGATGGAGTCTGGTCAGCAAAAGTCCTTGTCGGTGGAAATGGTGAAAGTTATCACTGACAGTCGACCGCCGATCATGAAATATCAACCGGAACATCCGGACGCTGATCCCCAGGGTTATGTTGCCTATCCCAATGTCAATGCCATTGAGGAGATGGTAAATATGTTGTCAGCAACCAGGAGTTATGAAGCCAACCTGACCATGATGAAAACCACCAAAGATATGGTTAATAAAACCATCGAAATTCTGAAAGTGTAGTGATTCAGCCATGAAAAATGAAGCAATCCAGACTCATTTACTGACTATGCGACAACTTGCCGGCCAGGCTGCCAATCCTTTTATTCGTTCAGAGGAATCAGATTCCGGGGAAGGTGGTTTTAGCCAGATTTTCCGTAGTTCCCTGGAAAAAATAAATGGGCTGCAGCACAAGGCTGATGAGCAGGTGACTTCAGTCCAGAGTGGCCGTTCGGCGGATATGATTGATGCCATTGTGGCGCTTGAAGAAGCCGATATGTCTTTCCAGTTATTGCTGCAGGTGCGGAATAAAGCAGTCCGGGCGTATGAAGAGATCATGAGGATGCAGTTGTAGGGTATGAGGCTAAAGGATAAAGGCTAAAGGATTAACTTTTGGAAGAGGGCGACATTGCTTTAGCGGTGTCCCCACAGAATAATTAATAGTTTTGACCGGGGAGAGCACACTGCCATGTTTGACTGGATGAAGCAAGTAATGGATCGGCTGAAAGGTCAGACAGCTCCGATGAGAATTGCTCTGGTTGGAGGGGTGGTGGTGTTTCTTGTTGGTCTGGCTGTGGCCGTAGCAGTAACCATCGGTACTTCCTTTGAACCGTTGTACTACAATCTGGATCCCGATGATGCTGCCGAAGTTATCCAGTTTCTTAAAAAAGAGCGAATTGAGTATCGGCTTGTTGATCAGGGTCGGGTAATCAAGGTTCCCCGTAAAGACGTCTATGAAACCAGGCTGCAACTGGTGGGAAGCGATCTGCCGCGTGGTGGGGTTGGCTTTGAAATTTTTGATAAAAGTAATCTCGGGGTTACCGAATTTGTCCAGAATATTAATTATCAGCGGGCGCTGCAGGGTGAACTGGCCAGAACCATCAGGGAAATTCGCCAGGTGGAATCAGCCAGGGTGCATCTGGTTATCCCGAAAAAATCGTTATTTATTGAAGAGCAGAAAGAGGCGACTGCCTCGGTTATTTTGAAAATGAAACCGGGAAACCGGCTGAATAAGGAACAGGTAGAGGGGGTGATGAAACTGGTTGCCGGCAGCGTTGAAGGTTTGCAGCCGGCCCAGGTAACCGTATTGGATACCCGGGGGATGGTACTGTCCCAGGAAATCATGCAGTCTGCTGATGATAAAACAATGACCGCCAGGCAGATAAGTATCAAGCGGGAATATGAAAGCAATCTGGAAAAAAGATTACGGACGATGATGGAGCGGGTTGTGGGATTGCAGAAAGTGGTGGTCAGGGTTTCAACCCTGATGGATTTCAGCCGGGTGGAAAAGACCGAGGAGATGTTTGATCCGGATCAAACAGCGGTTCGCAGTGAACATCTTCTTTCTGTGGCCAATCAGGAACCGGCTGCAGCCGGTCAGGGTGTGCCTGGAGTTGCGTCAAATGTGCCTGGGGCTGCAGCTCCGGTTCAGGTGGGTGCTGGGGCTGCTGCCAGCAAAAAAGATGATCAGACCAGGAATTATGAGGTTAGTAAAACGGTCAGCCATACATTACTGCCGGTTGGTACAGTGAAAAACATCAGTGTTGCCGTCCTGGTGGATGGGGTATACAAGGAAGCCGGTAAAGACCAAAAACCGGAATTTGCTCCCCGTTCCGATGCGGATATGCAGGTTTATACCAATATGGTTAAAAAAGCCATAGGTTTCAATAAAAAACGGGGAGATCAGGTTGAAGTTGCCTGCGTTCCTTTTGATACGGCCTCAATGGCTGAAGAAGTAAAAGCCATGAAGTCGGCTGAACGTTATCATCTTATCATGGTTGGAGCTAAGTATGTTTTACTGGCTTTGGGATTGCTCATTTTCTATCTAAAGGTTTTAAAACCTTTCTTGCTCTTTATTACCCAGCAATTTGCCATGACCGGCTCAGCGGGGAAAAGAAGTGCTGCCCGGGGTATGGGAGAAATGGCCGAAGAAGTAACTGAGCAGGTGGAAATTAAAAAAGAAAGAACCATGATGGATCAAATTCGTGATTATGCCGGGTCAAATCCGGATGAAGTTGCCAGAATTATAAAAATGTGGTTAAAAGAACAGACCAGTTAGTTTTCATCAGCTCACAGTTATAAACCACCCGTTCGCGATGCTCACTTGAGAACACAGAGAACACGAAGAAAATCGTTTGGCAGTTTCTCTGTGCCCTCTGTGATCTCAGTGGTGAAAAAATCTTTTGTTTTTGGCGCGGGCGTTAAGCCCGCCTTATTTGACGAACAAAGGATTATAGGATTACAGATTTACCGGGAAACAGCAGATTATGGATCAAAAAAATGGTAGGATGATAGATGGCCAATAAAAAAAAGG
>DQWO01000250.1 GCA_011042595.1 Pseudomonadota bacterium | reverse complement strand
GCGGCTTCAGTTGGCAATCTTCAGCGGATTATTGGCATTAGTCCTTGTATGGATCCTTATAAAACCACCTGTGCTCTTGATCGGCAAGCCTTATATCGCTGGTATTTTCTGGGCAAATGGCGACGTTCACTGGCGATAAAGGAACGTACTTTTCCGGAACTGTATGACTTCAGTGGCGTTGTAACCGGCCGTACCTGTCTGGAAATGACCCGATTAATCATCGAACAATATACCGATATGAGCGGTTATGAGGAATATTTTGAGCAGTACACCTTAACCGGCGGAGTGCTGGAGGATTTAACCGTACCGGTAACTATTATCACCGCTGCCGATGATCCTCTGGTTCCAGTCGAAGATTTTTATGACTTGCCGGATATTGACTGCCTGGAGTTGCTTATCCAACGCTATGGGGGACACTGTGGATTCATAGATCAAGTGCCATCTGGCTGCTGGCATGAAAGGAAGGTCTGTGAATTGCTGGCAGATATTTCGGAGAAAGCAGGCCAAAATGCGTGAAGTAGTTCTGGATACGGAAACTACCGGGATCTCGGCCAAAAATGGCCACCGGATCATCGAAATTGCTTGTCTGGAACTTAAAGGTGGCCAGCCCAGCGGGGCGCAATATTGTCAGCGCCTTAATCCCGGAAGGCCCATTGATTGGGGGGCTACCAGAGTCCATGGGATCAAAAATAAACATCTGCAGCATTGCCCGGAATTTTCCGAAGTTGCTGCTTCCCTGTTTGATTTTATTGCTGACAGCCCACTGGTTATTCACAACGCTCCCTTTGACCTTGCCTTTTTGCGGGTTGAGACGGTGCTGTGTGGTCTGAATGAATTTAAACCGGTGGCAGTAGTGGTTACCCTGAGGATGGCCCGTCGTTATTTCCCCGGTGGGCGGAACAGCCTGGATGCTTTATGTCAACGTTTCTCCATTGATCGTTCCGGCCGCAGCCGGCATGGGGCGCTCATTGACTGCCAGTTGCTGGCCCAGGTTTATGCTCACTTAAAAAGCTATGATCCTGCCAATCGCAGTGCCCTTTCTTGACAATCTCCCGCAGTGTTGTTAGGATTTTAATAACAGACTCAGCTTTATGACTTGAATTGCCTGCGGATACATTACAGGATGTTCGGGTTTGGCTCATAGCCGTGTCTGCCGACGAGAATGAGCGAGAGCCATGCCGGGACATCCCCGGAAATTTCTTTCAGCCACCTAATATTATTTATTTTTGCCCGATGACGCTGATTATTTTTACTGATCTTGATGGAACTCTGCTTGACCGGGATACCTATTCATGGGAACCTGCCCGGACGGCCCTTAAATGTTGCCGTCAGAGCCGGGTGCCGGTGGTGGCGGTAACCAGTAAAACCCTGGCTGAAACCAGGGTTCTGAGTGAGAAAATTGGTCTTGATCCCCATTTTATTTTTGAAAACGGCGGCGGCATCTACCTGGAAGAGGAAAAATACCTGGGATTGGGAATTCCCTATGATACCTTGAGGCATGATTTTTTAATCCTGGCCGCCCGTTTTCCTTTGCGAGGCATGGGGGATATGAGGATCTCAGAGCTGGTTGAAATTACCGGCTTGACTGAGGTGGAGGCTTTGCAGGCCAAAGAGCGGTTATTCAGCGAACCTTTTTTATATGCGGGAGATGAATTGGCTGAGCTGGAAGCCGCGGCTGCCGGACAGGGGCTGCAAATTGTCCGTGGAGGTCGTTTTTATCATTTGATGGCGGAGAAACAATCGAAAGGGAATGCTGTTCGCCAGTGGGTCCAGCAACTGGGTGAAAGCTTTGATCGGCCTTTGTTTACCGCGGCTCTGGGAGATAGCCCCAACGATTTTTCCATGCTGGCCGTGGTCGATCATCCTTTCCTCGTAAAACATAAAAATGGCCAGAGCGAATCCTGTTCCCTGGAGAGAATAACGCGGACTCGGGACGTCGGACCGGCTGGCTGGTCGGAAGCCGTTATGCAATTGTTGGATAATCTGTCTGATGCCTGTCGGTCGGGAGAGGAGAACTGCCATGTCTGATTTTATCCAGAACCGTAAAATCACCAATTTGCAAATGATCAATAAGCGGGCCTTGTACGATATTGAAAGTGAGATTGAAGTTTTTTCCTATGATCGTAAAATTACCCTGCTGTTGCCATCTTTGTATTCAGAATTTACCGGCGAAGCCATGCCCAGGATTATAAAAAGCCTGGAAACTGTACCTTACATTCATCGCCTGGTTTTGTCCCTGGATCGGGCCAGTGAAAAGGAGTTCGAAAGCGTTAAAAAGTTATTCAGTGGTTTCAATTTTGATGTCCAGATAATCTGGCAGGACAGTCCGAGAATTATGGCTCTTTATGATTACCTGGAGAAGCATCAGTTTTATATCGGTTATCAGGGAAAGGGGAGGGGTGTCTGGTTTGCTATAGGTTATATCCTGTCGAAGAAAGATACCAAGGTTATCGCCCTTCATGATTGTGATATCGTCAATTATGATCGGGGCTTACTGGCCAGGCTGGTTTATCCGCTGGTGAATCCATCGCTGGCTTATGAGTTCAGCAAGGGATATTATTCCCGGGTCAGTCATTGCCAGTTGTATGGGCGGGTGACCCGCTTGTATCTCACCCCGATTTTGCAGGCCTTGAAGAAAATCTTCGGATCCCGAGATTTTTTCGAGTTTCTTGAAAGCTTTCGTTATATTCTCAGTGGTGAATTTGCCATCCGCACCGATATGGCGGCCAAGGTTCGGATTACCCCTGACTGGGGCCTGGAGATTACTACCCTGGGAGAGGTCTACAATCTGGCAACGCCGGCCCGGGTTTCTCAGGTTGAACTGTTGGCTAATTATGAACATAAACATCAGGAACTTAAAACAGGTCAGGACCCGGAAAGCGGTCTCAGCAAAATGGTAATAGATATTACCCGGGCGCTTTTTCGGATCCTTTCTCAGGATGGCCTCGTCTTTACGCCGGCAGTCGTTCGATCTCTAAGGGTTACCTATATCAACTTTGCCCGGGTGAATATTGAAAAATATGATGCTCTGGCCAAGTTAAATGGTCTGCGTTTTGATCGCCATGAGGAAATTTCCGCGGTTGAGCAATTTTCCTCTGCTTTGGCCCTGGCTTCTGAACATTTTATGGAAGATCCCATTGGCACGCCGTTGATGCCCGGCTGGCATCGGGTAATTTCGGCGGAATCTGATTTTGGCAACCGTATGATTGAGGTTATTGAGGCTGAAAATCGATAAAAAAAGGGGGGGGACGATTATGCAGGTTCTGGTACTATACTATTCTAAAGGGGGAAATACCAGGCAGCTTGGGGAGAAAATTGCTGATGGTGTACGATCAACCGGGTTGGAGGTGGTTTTACGTTCAACAGCTGAAGTCAGTAAAGATGATTTTTTGCAATCGGCCGGAATCATTGCCGGTTCACCGGTTTATTTCGGGGTCATGGCG
>DQWO01000069.1 GCA_011042595.1 Pseudomonadota bacterium | reverse complement strand
GTATTTGTGTTGTTGATGTTCATGATAATACCCTCTCTTTTTCCTTTTCAATGGGCAGAATACGACGTACGCTCCTTGGTGCTGCCAGCCAGAAAGACAAACATGAGAGCCAAAGGGCAACAATTGTTAAAATGAAAGCATAATGGTAGCTGTTGGTCAGGTCAAATATTCGGCCAGCAACCCAGGCGCCACTGGCTCCTCCCAGGCCCAGGAAGAGAGAAAGGAGGCCAAAGATGCGGCCGAAGGTCGGTCCCTGGAATAGATCGGCGGCAATGGATGGGAATAGTGGCGCAGCGGCACCGTAGCCGATGCCGAAACCGGCGGCAAAAAGATAGGGAAAGATGACCGGCTGCCAGGGGACGGCCAGAAGGGCGGCGATGCCCAGGGAAGCCGTCGCCATGCCGATGCTGTTGGCGGTTTCTCGTGGCCAGCGGTCAGCCAGAGAGCCGATGAGAATTTTACCACCGGAACCACAGATTCCCAGGATGCCGAAAATGGAGGCCGCTTTGGAAAAGCTGAGTCCTCCATCTACCAGACAGGTGACTGCGTGCAGCAGGGTTCCCTGGATAGCAAAGGGAGCGAAGAAAAAAGCACTGGCCAGCAGCCAGAAACGACGGGTTTTTATGGCGTTGGCTGCGGTCCATCGGGTTTCAGCCCAGGGTCGATCTAAAATGACCAGTTGTCGCTCCGGAATTTTTCTGGAGGTTGAGTCTGCCGTCGCTTTTCCATCCGCAACGGTGCCCAGCTGTTCGGGGTCATGGCGCTGAAAAATTATGTTCAGCGGAATGACTGCAAGCACCAGTAATGCCAGAATCCGATAAGCAAAACGCCAGTTATGGAGTTCTATGATATGTTGCATCAGGGGTGGAATTGCCAGCATGCCGATCCCGATACCTGACATGGCGATACCCACCGCCAGCCCCCGGCGGCGGATAAACCAGCGGGGAAGAATTGCCGCGTGGGGGACGAAGCCGATGAGACTGACCCCGATGGCGGCACCAAGGCCATACGTGAGATAAAATTGGGTCAGGGTGGTTGATCTGGAAACCAGCAAAAGAAAACCTGAAAGCCAGAGGGCACCGGCTGGAATCAGCCACCGGGGGCCATAACGGTCAATCAGGCTGCCCACCACGGCGGCGCTGAGGTAATGACAGATAATAAAAAGGCTGAAAATGCTGGAAGTGACCGCCCGATTCCAGCCAAAATCCTTGATGATGGCGACAAAAAAAACCGAAAAAGAGTACCAGACCCCAAAGGCCAGTCCCAGGGTGACAAAAGAAACGGCAACTATTATCCAGCCATAGTAGAAAGGAAAGATGTCGGTTAATTTTTTCATTGCGAAATCGCCATGGTCAGTGATAATCAGGAAGCATTCTATTTTTCGTTTCCTGAATGTATCAGTTGGATTGTCGGCTTGGCAACTGTTTTCAGTTATCATTGTTTTTTCCTTTGTAATCCAGGAGTTATGAATGAATGTATTAAACCGAAAATTTTTATTATTCTGTCTGATGATGGGGGTGCTGATGACTGGATGTAAAACCATGGATTCCTGTGGAGTTCCCGGTGGCTCTCCTTACCGTGACCCGGGAACCATGAAACGGGGTGAAATTCTTCATGTACCTACCGGGGTGACGGTAAGTGAAGATGAGTTTTATGATTTAACGGTCGGCAGCCGGATTGTCTATGTTGGTGAATCCCATGATAATATCTACGCCCATCGTTTGGAGCTTGAAATTATCAAATCCCTGAACCGCCGTTATCCTGAGGGCTTGGCAGTGGCTATGGAAATGTTTGGTCGCCGGAGCCAGGAGGATATCGATCGCTGGCTGGCCGGTGATATGGATGATAAGGAATTTCTTTCAGTGTTTGCCCGTGATTGGGGATTGCCCGATTATTCCTATTATCGTGAACTACTGCATTTCATTCGTCAGCGGAAGATCCCCCTGCGGGCCATCAATGTCAGCCGGTCGGAAAAAATGAGCCTTTTGCAGCAAAAGCGTGAGTTGAACCGGGGTGAATATCCGCAGCCTGATGACCCCTATCAGCAGCAGGCTCTGGCGGCCATGTTCGCTGGTCATGCCGGCGGCCATGATCATTTAACGATGTTCTATGGCATGCAGATGCTCTGGGAAGAAACCATGGCTGAATCGATCATCAACTATCTTGACAGCCCGGCGGGTCAGGATAGGAAAATGGTTGTCCTGGCCGGGGGGTTCCATGTGGCCTATGGTTTTGGCATTCCCCGTAAAGTTTTAAAGCAGCGGAAATGGCCTTATACCATTGTCCTGCCGACCACACCCGCAGAGCTGGAAGAAAATGAGCCCCAGCGGATGGAGGTTGATTTCCCCGATTTGCCGCTCTATGTGGCTGATTATCTCTGGTGTATTCCTTACCGGAATCTTAATGATTCCCGGGTTCGTCTGGGGGTGCAGCTGCAGGATACAGAAGCCGGGGTGAAAATTATACTGGTCCAGTCGGAGAGCGCGGCTGCGGCTGCCGGGATTGAAGTTGAGGATGTGGTAAAAATTATCGATGGGCAGCCGGTACAAAAAAGTCAGGATTTACAATATGCTCTTCTGGATAAAAAAATCGGTGATCGAAGCAGCCTGATTCTGGTTCGCAATGGCCTTCAGTTGGAAGTTGAGGTGTTGTTTATCGCCCCTGCCGGCAATGAACAAAAATAACTTTTTATCGGTAACCATTGTGCCGGAAACAAAAGACAGGGAAAAATAAATGACGGATTTTGAATGGCCGGCGGATCCTGAAGATAACCGTCAATACTGTCGTCTTGAGCAGTTGAATCCCGGCTGGTGGCAGCTGGCGGTGGAATTATGCCATCGACAGGGAGAAATCTTCCCCGGGATTAAGGTTTCCGCGAAAGGGATTGAGCTGCTCTGGTGGGGGCAGCCGGTATGCGTACTCCCGGAAACGAAAAGCATTATTTCCCTGGCCGAATCACGGAAGATTACTTACCAGGAAGGCCTGGTAATTTTAGGATTGCTGTACTATGCATCTTCCCATGAAAGTCTGCCGCCGGCGCAGGGGTTGATAAACGCCAGCCATCTCAAGGGCGGGACCACCTTTTTTCGTGGTCCCCATGTGATGGCTTCGGTGTTGATTGCCCGCCATTTTGCCCGCGACGGCAAAGCGTTTCTTGACCGCGGACTGGCACTTGGAGGCGTATCCTCTTCCTATGGCGAGTATGGGCTCGAATTCAGCTGGTTTCCCGGTCTTTCCTGGATTGTTGCCCTCTGGGAGGCGGATGACGAGTTTGATGCCCGGGCGGAATATCTTTTCGATCAAAATATCGAATCAATCTTTGCCCTGGATGTGATTTGGGCTCTGGGAAATGTGGTAGCCAGGAAAATAAAGGTTATGTGAAAGTTTTTATTGTTTCTTTAAGAGGAATGGAGGAATTGTGTCAATTCATACAGGGTCTATGATATCTTCATTACAG
>DQWO01000067.1 GCA_011042595.1 Pseudomonadota bacterium | reverse complement strand
CTCACCGGCCGTTTTCTTCCAGCAATGGAGGCCAAAGAACTTGGACTGATCAATAAAGTTGTTCCACTGGAAGAACTAGCAGCAGAAACCCTGGAGCTGGCCCGGCAGATTGCCAATGCCAGCCACCTGACCCTGGGATTGGGGAAACAGGGATTTTATGCCCAGGTAGATCAAGCGGATGAAAAGGCCCTGCATTACGCCAAGCACACCATCGCCCTTAACAACCTGGCAGTAGACGCCCAGACAGGAATAAAAGCCTTTTTAAATCAAACCACCCCCCAGTGGCAGAACCGCTAAGCCCGGCAGTTACTTTTCCTTCCATACCGGGCTTCGTTTTTCCAGAAAGGCGCTCACCCCCTCCTTGGCATCTTCGGTGGTACAGAGCCGGGCAAAAGCTTCATTCATATAGTCAAAGGCTTTATAGTAATCCATATCAGCAGCGGTATAAAAAGACTTCTTGGCAATCTGAACGGCAACAGGACTTTTCTGAGCCAACAGCACGGCCCATTCACGCGTGGTTTTTTCCAATTCCTCTTCCGGCACCACCTTGTTTACCAGCCCCATTTCCAAGGCTTGCCGCGCATTGATCAGTTCCCCATAAAGCAACAGCTCAAGCGCCCGTTTTCTGCCGATGGACTGACTTACCGGCACAATGGGACCGACACAGTTCAAACCAACATTAATCGCGGTTAAACCAAAACGCGCCCGTTCACCGACCACCGCCAGGTCGCAAGCCGCCACTAAACCCGCCCCATTAGCAGCCGCAACCCCATGAACCTGGGCAATAACCGGTTTTTTCATCCGGCTGATTGTGCCCAGGGGAGTTTCCATACACTCAATCCACTCACGATACTCCGAGGCAGTTTTATCAAAAAAATCACTGACGTCAATACCGGCACAAAAGGCCTTACCCGCACCCTTGACAATAATAACCCGCACCCGTTGATCCGCATCAAGCTCCCGTAAAGCCTGACTAAGCTGCTCAGCCAAAGCAGTTGTAAACGTGTTCAGATTTTTCGGGCGGTTAAGGGTTATTTCACCAACATAATCATCTCCAATGGTCACCATAATACTGTCATAATTCATCATTTTTCTCCTTAGTCTGCCAGATTAACAGGTACATTATTTTGCTGCAGGACATTTGTTTGCGAGCAAACTTTTCTAATTTCCTACCCAACAATAATCTCTATACCGCCCGGATATTCCTTTTGTCAAACCTTATGAGACTGATTTTCAAAAATCCCGGGCACAAAAAGCACCTCGTCCGGTAGCGAACCATAAAGGGCAAAGACTTGACAACGAGAGCCAGTGTAAGGTATGCAACATCGCACATTTCACTAATAGCAAATATAGGCATTGAAGGCTGATTACATGAGAAAAACTCGTTTCAGCAGTATTTTGCAATGGCTGCACAAATATTTCGGCCTCTTGGCTCTCATCTACTGCGTCTGGATGGCGCTAAGTGGCATTCTCTTAAACCACCCTCAACTACTAAAAAAATACTCTTTACCTAACCAGATAATGCCAACCAACTATCAGTATCACAACTGGAACCGGATGAGCTGGCGGGACGCAGTTTTTTCTACCCACCACGACAACATCCTCTATGTTGGCGGTAAAGAAGGAGTCTGGCAAAGCCTGGACCAGGGAAAAAGCTTCAAACCCCTGGCCCCCGGTTTTCCAACCGCCGCCTACGATCAAGATACGTACAGCCTGCTTCTGGCTGCCGGCCAGGATCAGGAAACCCTCTATGCCGGCACCAAGTCCGGACTTTTCTACTGGCAAGAAGAAAGCTGGCATCGGATTGACCATCCTGTACTTAAAGCAAAAGCAGTTGTTGACCTTTTGCAGATCGGCAATCGCATCCTGGCCTTCACCGACAGCAACGCCTATCAGGCTGTTATCCATAACGGACCGCCAGTATTCACGCCTCTAGCCCTGTCCCGCGACCAAAGCCAGGATCCGGTGGTACCACTTTTCCGCTGGCTCTTAAAGATCCATGACGGCTCCATCTTCGGCCTTTGGGGCCGTATTTTTGTCGATTTTATCGGCCTGATGCTCTTTCTACTCTGCTTTTCCGGTGCTCTTATCTGGTACGTTCTCTGGCGCAAGCGCCGCCGTCGACCGACCTTCCTTGCCGGAAAAATATTTGCCTACAATTTCCGCTGGCACCTGAAGCTTGGCATCATCAGCGCCCTGTTCATTGCGATTATCGCTTTAAGCGGTGCCCTCGTACGACCACCCCTTTTAATCGCGATTATCCGACTGACGGTCCCCGCCAAGCTGATGCCCGGAACCAACGCCAATAATCCCTGGTCCGGTCAGATCCAGCGAGCAGCCTACCTGAAAGCGAAAAAAAAGCTCATCATCGCCAGCAAACAGGGCCTTTTCAGCGGCCCGGTCGACGGCACGGCCTCCTTTACCAAAATTCCAGAAGCACTGCCAATCCACGGAATGGGAGCCATGGTTTTTGAAGCCGTCGATGACCATAGCCTGCTCATAGGCTCATTCAGCGGCCTCTATATATGGGACACCAGTAATCGGATGGTCATGCAACTCAAAAGTAAAGCAAGCTGGGGAAAACCTGACTGGGGCAGACCAACTATGGTCACTGGCGCCGCCGTCTACCAGGGACAACCTCTGCTGGTCGCCGATTATGAGGATGGCCTTAAACCTTTACGCCGGCACTTGCAGCTACATCCTGCCATGCCTGCGGAAATCAGATCTCAAAGCCGCATCTCGTTATGGAACGCCCTCTTCGAACTCCACAACGGACGCATTTTCGAACAATTCATTGGCCCCTTGTACTGGCTGATCGTACCCTTAGGCGGTATCTCTCTGCTCATCATCATCTTCAGCGGTACTCTGATCTGGATCAGAAGACGCCGGCGATAAAATCCTCGCCCGACGGATATCAGACCATTTTCATTCTATAATGATTTTTTGAATACCTGAGATGCCTGGTCGATGTCTTCAGGACAGAAGACAAACAAGGTTTTTCCTTCAGAGGGAGAGACCGAACCATAGACATAATTAATGTTTATGCCGGCATCACCAATTTTTTCGGCGGTTTCCGCCAGGGATCCGGGACGGTTATCCAACTCAACTGCCATAACCGGCATAATATCATACAAATATTCATGTTCAGCCAGCAGATCCATGGTTTTATCGCTATCACTGACCAGCAAACGGATAAGAGCGAACTGTTCCGAATCTTTCTGGATCATGCCGTAGCTGGCCGCCGTAGCATACCGCCGGAAAATTTTACCCCGGGCGTTAAAAAGTTCTTTAACGTAACTGGTAGCATCCTGAATAGTTATGGCATCAATATTGATGTTATTTTCGGCCAGCATCAAAGTCAGTTTGGATAACTCTCCCGGTACATTTTTCAGGAAAAGTGTAATCTCAGTACGAACCATGCATCCCTCCTCAGTAAAAATATTTACAACCATTCTAT
>DQWO01000146.1 GCA_011042595.1 Pseudomonadota bacterium | reverse complement strand
CGGCGACGTTTAATGCGCCGATTGCCGGTGTCTTCTTTGCGGTGGAAATTATCCTCATGGGTGAGATGGATCTGGCAGTTTTTTCCCCCATTGTTATTTCTTCTGCTACGGCGGTGGTATTCACCCGGCTGATCTATGGAAAGGACGCTTTTTTCTCGGTGCCGGAGTTTATTCTTAGCAGTAATTGGGAATTGTTTATTTATGTGGTGATGGGAGTCATTATCGGTGTCCTGGCGGTTTTTTTCATTCGTTTCTTTTACTGGGTCCAGGATTTTTTTCAGGATCTTTCCGTGCCTTTCTGGCTCAAACCGATTATGGGTGGTTTCCTGATCGGGGTTATCGGTCTGGTGTTTCCCCAGGTTATGGGTGATGTCTATCCTTATATGGGTGAAGTATTGCAGAAATCGACCATCTGGTATGTGGTCTTGCCGCTGATATTTATGAAAATGCTGGCAACTTCCATTACTATGGGTTCTGGGGGTGCCGGTGGTCTTTTTGCCCCGATTCTTTTTATGGGGACCATGATCGGGGAAACCTGTGGTGGCTTAGGGCATATTTTTTTGCCGGCTGTTGTTATTTCCTATGATGGTTATGCAATTGTAGCTATGGGAGCTTTTTTATCGGCTGTTACCCATGCGCCCATGACTTCAATTTTTCTGGCCTATGAATTGACCGGGGACTACCAGATCATCCTGCCGGCCATGTTTGCAACCGTTATCGGCACCCTTATTGCCCGCAGCCTGGAACGGGAAGGTATCGATACTTATGGCCTGGCCCGGGAAGGTATTCATCTGGAAAGTGGTCGGGAAGTAAATGTTCTGCGTTCGATTACCGTTGGCGACATCATGGTATCCGGTCCCATAGAAACCATTCCTGAGGAGATGAAATTAAAGACAATTCTTCAGTTTTTACCGCGATCCCGCAATACTACATTTCCCGTGGTTGATCGTGATCGTTTGTTGACTGGTATTTTAAGTATTCAGGATATCAGGGAGCTGGTCTATGAACAGGGGCTTGAAGAACTGATTGTGGCCAAAGAGCTGGCTGCTACTCAGGTGATAACTGTTACTGTCGAGGATAATCTTGACAATGCTCTGAAGAAGATTGGCTATCGCAATATTGATTATTTACCGGTGGTTGCCAAAGATAATCCCCGACAGATTGTTGGGATGGTCTCCCGTCAGGATATTATCTCCGCCTACAATCGTACCCTGCTGGACCGGGATCTGCAGGAAAAGGCAACAACGAAATCCCCCTAGGGCTTTCTGTGCCATCATTCTTTAAAAAATCTCATCTGGAAATAATAATGGCTGAAATATGTTTTGAAAAACCTGAACATAACCCTGATACGTTGCTTTCCGGCTTGAATCCAGGACAGCGTGATGCGGTAAAAAACTGTCAGGGTCCACTGCTTATTCTTGCCGGTGCCGGCAGTGGTAAAACCAGGGTCATTGTCCACCGGATAGCCTATATGATTGATTGTGAAGGGATTGCTCCTGCAGGCATTCTCGCGGTAACTTTTACCAATAAAGCTGCTGGAGAAATGCGGGAACGGGTTCACCGGATGGTGGGGGCACGTGCCGGGAACATCTGGATCAGTACCTTTCACAGTACCTGTTCCCGTATCCTTCGAGCTCATATTTCCCATTTGGGATATACTGATAGATTTGTTATTTATGATGATAAGGATCAATTGAGTTTAATCAAGGAAGTTTTTAATAAATTAAATCTTTCCGAACTGGCCCTCAAACCGGAAATAGCCAGATCAGTTATTAATGATGCCAAAAACAAGGGTATTGATGATCATGATTTTTCCAGCCGGGCGGCTACTTTTCAGGAGCAGAAAATAGCAGAAATTTACCGCATGTATCAGCAGCAGTTACAGAATTATGATGCTCTTGATTTCGGCGACCTTCACTTGCTGACAGTAAGACTTTTTGCCCAATGTCCTGAAGTTCTGGCTGAATACCAGCAGCGATTTCAATACGTGCTCGTTGATGAGTATCAGGATACCAATGAAGTGCAGTATCGTCTGTTGCGGTTGCTTACTGCGCTGCATGGGAACTTATGTGTGGTGGGAGATGATGATCAGTCCATCTACAGCTGGCGGGGGGCCAGACTAAAAAATATCCTTGATTTTGAAGCTGATTATTCCAGCGCCAAAGTCATTCGCCTGGAAGAAAATTATCGCTCTACCCAAAATATTCTCGCGGCTGCCAACGGGGTTATTTCCTGCAACCGCAAGCGTAAGGGGAAGGATTTATGGACCAGAAATCAGACCGGCGAGCTGGTGACGGTCTATGTTGCTGATGATGAATATGAGGAAGCCCGTTTTATCATTGATAAAATCAGGGAGCATGGACGGGATCTGGCCGATTACGCGGTTTTCTACCGGACTAACGCCCAGTCACGGGTGTTGGAAGAGACCCTGAGCCGCCAAGGAGTTCCCTATGTTATTGTCGGTGGTTTCAGATTTTATGACCGGGCGGAAATTAAAGATCTACTGGCCTATTTGCGGGTGATCAATAATCCCCGGGATAGTATCAGCCTGTTGCGGGTTATCAATGTTCCGACCCGCGGGGTGGGAAAGAAAACCGTTGAAAACCTGAAAAACCTGGCAGTGGAAAAAGCCTGTTCGCTTAGCCAGGCGGTTGAATTGTGGCTTGATGAGACATCCGGTTCCGGAAAAAGCAAGCAGGCAATAGCCGAGTTTGTCCGGCAGATTCACCATTGGCGCCAGATTCAGGAGCAGGTATCGGTGGTTGATCTGCTCAAAGAGATTATTGCGGCAACTGATTATCATAACTGGCTCCAACGGGGGAGTAATAAGCATCTTTACGACAGTAAAAAAGAGAATATTGCCGAATTATTTAATTCAATTATTTCCTGGGAGCAGGCTCATGAAGAACCTTCGTTGTCTGACTACCTGGAGTCAGTGGCCCTGATCAGTGCGGTTGACCGGGAGGCCCCGGAGCAGTCACGGGTGACCTTGATGACCTTGCATGGGGCCAAAGGGCTGGAGTTTCCGGTAGTTTTCATGGCCGGGATGGAAGAAGGTCTGTTTCCTAATCGTAAATGTTATAATAAAGATGCGGAAATGGAGGAAGAGCGTCGTTTATGTTATGTGGGTATGACCCGGGCCCAGGAAAATCTTTATATGATTGCCAGTCGCAGCCGGCAGTTTCAGGGGGTGCGTAATGAGAATAAACCGTCCCGCTTCTTGCTTGATATCCCCCGGGAATTGATTGATACCCAGACGACCGGGGCTGCCGTACAGCGATCATCAGCACAGTACAGGAAATTTAAAAGTCCCTCGTCATTTCAGTCATCAGCTACTGCGGTGAAAAAAAACAGGCAACCGGCGTCTGGCTCACTGTCCTCGGGTGAATTTGCTATCGGTTCTAAAATAGAACATCCGGTTTTTGGTCCCGGAGTGGTGGCCGCAACCGAAGGAAGCGGTGATAATACCAGACTGGTAATAATTTTCCGTGACCGGGG
>DQWO01000337.1 GCA_011042595.1 Pseudomonadota bacterium | reverse complement strand
TGCAGCTGTGAGGTGCCCGCCGCGAATCACCGTCGTGGTGATTCGTTCGGCGGTCAATGCCGCTATGAGCCAAGCCCGAACAGCTTGACAATGTATCCTGAAAGTTCAACTCAGAAAGTTGAGTTTTTAATATCCAAGCCCCTAATCTATGAGGAGAAACCAGAAACTTGGAAGAACATTCTCAATAAAGTTATGGAGTTATTTACCTTTACGGCCACAACAGTTAGTTTAACCAAATTATTATCGATGTCAAATGACAAATGCCGGCAGACACAAGGGGAAAGAAGGAAGAAGTAGGAAATTATCCATACCAAAGGATATGGCTATCCTCTAAAGGTACTGCGGCAGCCGGATGGTAGGGGATAATGCGGGGGGTATAGTCATCCGCAGATCTTCGGGTCGTAATAGTCGCCATATAAAGGTATCCATTAATCGTTCCGGAAAGCTGTTTACTTCGCTCCATGACTATCCGCTCCAGTTCTTTCCCTGCTTCAAGTGGTTCAGCGTATAACTCTACTCTGATAGATTCAGGACTGAGATCATCCAGATAGACCGGCAGCTGAAAATTATAGCCGGAATCATCTGTTTTTGTGACCATTTTTTTGCCAAAATGTATATATTGCCAATGATTGTCAATTTCCTTTTGCCACTTTTCCAGTTCACTGCCCAATCTACCATTATCTTTGCTCCGCTGCCGAAAAGCCTGGACACTGGGAAGATAGATCTCCCGGGTATATTGTCGCAGCATTCTGTTGGTGGAAAACCGGGGGGTCAGCTGCGCCATGCTGGCCCGCATCCTGGCCACCCAGGAAACGGGTATCCCGTTTTCGTCCCTTTCGTAAAACGCCGGGATGACTTCATCTTCAAGTAATCGGTAAAGTTCTGCAGCTTCAGCAACATCCCAGGAGGAATCAATGCCATGTTCTTTTTTATCTCCAAGAGCCCAGCCGACTTCGGGAGAATATGCCTCCGCCCACCAACCATCAAGTTCTGAAAGATTAAGACCACCATTGATCAATATTTTCATGCCACTGGTGCCGCATGCTTCCCATGGCCGCCTGGGGGTATTAATCCATAGATCCACCCCCTGCACCAGCTTAGCGGCGATATCCATATCATAGTCCTGGATAAAGACAACAAACTTTCCAACCTCCTCACGTTCGGCGTATTTTACCCAGTCTTTCACCAGTTGTTTACCTTCCAGGTCATCAGGATGTGCTTTACCGGCAATAATAAGCTGAATCGGACGATCAGGATTGGCAAACAGCCTGGTCAGGCGTTCAGGGTCATGGAGCAATAAATTTGGACGTTTATAGGCGGTAAACCGGCGGGCAAAACCGATGGTCAGGGCATTTGGATCGAGAAGAACAGTACTGGCCTTTCGGCGTTTCTCCCTGATTCCCAGGATGGCCTGTTGCTGCTCCAGCCGTTTTCTGACATTTTCAATTAATGTAAGCCGGCCTGTCGACCTGCATATCCAGAACGTTTTATCATCTATTTTATTAATCTCTTCCTCTATAGTTTCCTGATTGCCGAGCCAGCGTTTTTTACCGCAGCTTTTCGTCCACAGAACATCAGAGGTGGCCGAATCCCAGGAAGGCATATGAACTCCATTAGTTACATGGGTTACCGGCACTTCAGTTTGTGGCCAGCGGGGGAAAAGGAGTTGAAAAATCTCGCGGCTGACCTCGCCATGCAGTCGGCTGACACCATTAACCACTCCACTGCCGCGAAGCGCCAGGTAGGCCATATTGAAAGATTCATCGTGGTCCCGCGGTCGGGCCCGCCCAAGACCAAACAGGTATTCATCGGAAACCCCTAAATCCTTAGCATAGTCATGGGTATATTGTTTAATCATTTGAATCGGATAGCGATCAAAGGCAGCATCAACAGGAGTATGAGTAGTGAAAACGTTGCCCATACGGGTGCAACGCAGGGCAAGATCAAAACTGACCCCGGTTTTTTCCATGAATGAACGGGCCCGTTCAAGGACGGCAAAAGCAGCATGTCCTTCATTAAGATGACAGATATCACATTTAATTCCCCTGGCGGCCAGTAGCCGCCAGCCACCAATGCCAAGGGCAATTTCCTGCTGCAGCCTGACTTCGCGGCCACCGCCGTAGAGCTTTTCGGTTATACCGCGATCCTGGGGTAAATTAAGGGTATCATTACTGTCAAGCAGATACAGATAAACCCTTCCGACCATTACTTCCCAGGCCCGGAGAATCAACTTTCGGCCCGGCAGTTCAACCGTAATTCTGATCCAGTTGCCGTCGCCATCACGCAGAGGGGTAATGGGTAGTATGGCCGGGTCATTATAGGGATAAAACTCAAGCTGATTACCATTCTGGTCAAAAGCCTGGCGGAAATAGCCCTGTTGATATAAAAGGCCGATACCATACACCGGAACACCAAGATCGCTGGCCGTTTTGAGAAAATCTCCCGCCAGAATCCCCAGGCCACCGGAATAAAGCGGCAGAGCTTCGTTAAGCCCGAACTCAAGGCTGAAATAGGCAACAGCTGACAAATCATCTTTGCCGAAATTTTCCGTAAACCAGCTTGACTGGCTGTAAGCGGCCTGACGCTGGGCCAGCTGGTGATGCAATTCACTGAGAAATTCTTCATCAGCAGCTAAACTTTCAAGGTGGGTCTGGCTGACACTTTCGAGAATAAACCATGGGTTGCCGGTAGACTCCCACAACTTCAGATCAATTTTTTGCCAAAGGACATCCGCAGCATGATTCCAGCTCCAGCGCATATCTACGGCCAAGGTGGCCAGGCCGGAAAGCGACTCTGGCAATGCACGCGGCAAGTATCTATTAGAATACATTTTCCCTCCCCTTATGTACCCTTACTTTACTATTCTTCCTGACCTGAAGAAGCGCGGATCTTCTTTTCCACTTCCAACACATGCAGCGTCGTCTTCACCACGGTATCAGGATTCAAGCTGATGGAATCTATCCCCAGGCCGACAAGATATTCCGCCACTTCGGGATAATCCGACGGTGCCTGTCCACAAATACCTGAATGACGTTGATTTCTTCTGCAGCCTTCCACCGCCATCCTAATCATTTCAAGTACTCCCGGATCACGCTCGTCATAGTCGAAAGCAACGATTTCCGAATCCCGGTCAACACCAAGAACCAGTTGGGTAAGATCATTCGAGCCAATGGAAAAACCATCAAAAACCCGGGAAAAGGCATCAATCCGGACAACATTATTGGGTATTTCACACATAACATATATTTCAAGGCCGTTCTGGCCACGCTGCAGGCCCAGTTCTGCCATCCGCTTAACTACCAGTTCCCCTTCCTGAACCCGACGGCAAAAGGGAATCATCAGTTTAACGTTGGTCAAGCCCATTTCATCCCGCACCCGCTTCATGGCCGCGCATTCAAGGGCAAACCCTTCTTCATAGGCTGGGTGAGTGTAACGTGACGCCCCCCGGAAACCGATCATGGGATTGCTCTCGCTGGGTTCAAACCATTTGCCGCCCAGCAG
>DQWO01000188.1 GCA_011042595.1 Pseudomonadota bacterium | reverse complement strand
TACAAAGGCAAAGACGGCATTCCCTTGCGGATGGCTGGCTTTCCCGGGGGGAAAGGCGACGTCTGCATCGGATGCAGAACAGGGCTGACTGCGATATTTATCGGGCCAAACACAACCTTAGGGGTCGCAGTTGCTCAAACTGCTCAAAGCATGTTGCCCGGCGCTATGGCAGGCGAGGTTGCTCTTGTTCCGACCATCGTCGTTACTGGGTAGCGGATGATAGACAAAGTTGGGGCTTTTCCGGATTCTTTTATGATCGTTGGTAAATCAGCAAAAAACAGCAATAACGGGGCAGGACTGGCATCAAAGTCCTGCCCTTTTCTATTGCTGAATCATATTGACAGGTTCATATTACTGGGCTATGGTTAGGAGCATGATGGTGATATTGTTTCCCCATGGATAGTACGCTAGTCTAACTTTTTAATGAATGGAGGATGGAATGATTAGTGCGAGGAAATCTTTTTTAGTGATTATGGTCCTGCCGGTTTTGTTTTTTGGCTTGCTGTTATCTTCCTCCTGGGCCAAGCCTTCGGCTTGTGAGGACTGCCATGTAAAGTTGAATCCGGGGATTGTCAAGGATTTCAACCATGGTAAAATGGCCAAGAAACTTACCTGTAAGTCATGCCATGGTAAGACTCATATGAGTGCTGACGATGTTGATAAGGTCAAACTGCCAACCATCAAAACCTGCAAACGCTGCCATTCAAAACAAGCGAAACAATATATGAGTGGTAAACACGCGTTGGGCTTGCTGCCAATTACGGCTTTCCCTGATTTTGCGCATCAACAGCCCCAGGCTTTTATCGCCGGCCAAAAGGGCTGTAATGGTTGTCACAACATGGGAGTTACCGATGATACGGCGAGGGATAATGAAGTTCGTAAGTATTACAAGTACGGGATGGACTGTCAGAATTGCCATACCCGCCACGCCTTTTCAAAAGCGGAAGCTCTGCAGCCTGAGGCCTGTAACAGCTGTCACACCGGTTTTGATCATGCCCAGTGGGAAATGTGGTCTCATTCCAAACATGGCGCGGCCTACAATACCGATCGTCAGGCCCATCGTGGACCAACCTGTCAGGATTGTCATATGGCCAAAGGCGATCACCGGGTAATGTCTGCCTGGGGTTTTCTGGCCCTGCGACTGCCAGAAGCTGACCAGGAATGGATGGGTTATCGGGTGACTATTCTGCAGGCTCTCGGAGTACTCGATAAAGATGGCAAACCGACTCCGAGGCTTGAAGTGGTTAAAGCTGCCAATCTGGCAAGGTTGGATAAGGAAAGTTGGGACAAAGAACGGGCTCAGATGGAAGCAATCTGTCAGCAATGTCATTCAGCTAACTTTGTCAAAGAGAATTTGAAAAATGCCGATTTGATGATTAAGGCCTCAGATAAACTTTTTGCTGAAGCTATCAATATTGTTGCGGACCTCTACCGGGATGGGATAATCAAGCAGGAAACCAATCAGGCAACTTTCCCCTATCCTGATCTGCTGACCTTCTATGAAGTAAGGACCCCGATTGAGGAAAGTCTTTATGAAATATTCATGGATTTCCGTATGAAGACCTACCAGGCGGCTTTCCACCAGATGCCGGATTATACCACCTGGTATGGCTACGCCAAGATTAAAGAAACCCTGGTTGAGATGAAAGAAATGGCCAAACAGATGAGGTTGAACGCGAAAAAGCAGTAGTCTGAAGCTGTTGAGAAAATGAATACTTGATTCCTGCGGTATGGTCCATTGTATTGGGTGGCCATGCTGCAGGAATTTTGCTGTCAGACTTGACTGTTTGCGATAATTCAGTTTTTTCCCTCTCATCACCGGTTATGATTTATACTGTTTTTCAGCCAAAAACAGCAGTTTCTGGGTTTCAAATAACCAGCTTTGGCGGTTTATCAATGGTTTTTTCTGGAAGGGTTATCGGATGCCACTTCTTGTACTGGTTTTTCTGGTTTTTGTATATGGCCTGATTTTGGTACATTTCTTTTTTGAGCAACGGAAGATGCTCTATTGTCCTGAAGGGAATATTCCCGCGGCAGAAGATCTTCGCAGCTATGGACTGAAATTGTGGCCGGCTGAAGATGACAGTGAGTTTATGGGCTTGCTGGGCGGTCCTGATTCGGGTGAGCCGGTGTTGGGTACGGTTATAATTTTTCACGGCAACGCTGGGACGGCGCAGGATCGTAGTTATTATCTGCCGCCGCTTAAAGCTTTGGGTTACCGGGTTCTGCTGGCTGAATATCCCGGTTATGGCGGTCGGCCAGGCAAGCCCAGTGAGGAAACGTATGTTGTCGATGCCAGGAAAATAATAGCTGAAATTCATGCCGAGTTTCCCGGCCCACTTTATCTGTGGGGGGAGTCGTTGGGATGCGGTATTACTGCCGCGGTTGCCGCGGGTTCACCGGCTTCCGGCGCGATTATGCTGACTCCCTGGGATTCATTGGCTACCGTGGCCAAGTCCTACTACTGGTATCTGCCGGTCCGCTGGCTGCTCCGGGATCGCTACGACAATCTTGCCAATCTGTCATCGTTTAAGCGACCGGTGGCCGTTATAGTAGCTGAAAAGGACCAGACAATTCCACCACGGTTTGGACGGCATCTCTATGAAGAATTACCGGAGCCAAAGAAATTGTGGGTTTTTTCAGATGCAGGACACTCCGACTGGCCGGATGCCCCCGATGAAAAATGGTGGGCTGAAGTCATGGCCTTTTTGACGGCCAATTAGCTATCTGAGGTATCCAGTCCGGTGGCTATTTCCCGCTGTAAATCTTCAACCACCTGCAGAGGATCGGCTGCCCGTTTGATGGGTCGTCCTACCACCACATAATCAGCACCACTCTGAATGGCCTGCCTGGCGGTGGTAATCCGCTTCTGGTCATCCTGTTCGATTTCCCGGTTGATTCCGGGCCTGATTCCCGGGGTGACCACCAGAAAATTGTTACCCAGCTGGCCGCGCAGGCGCCCGGCTTCGAGCCCTGATGAAACAATCCCGTCACAGCCCAGTTCCAGGGCTTTTTTTGCCCGGTAGTAAACCAGTTCTTCAATGGAGCCGGTAAGCCCCATCTGCCGTAGATCATCCTCGCAGAAGCTGGTCAATACAGTTACTCCGAGGATTTTGATGTCCCGCCGGCCCTCTATCGCGGCTTCAATGATGGCGTCATTGCCATGGACGGTGGCAAAGGTGACACCTCGATCATTCAACTGCTGCACTGCCAGCTTGACTGTCGCGGGAACGTCAAAAAATTTCAGGTCAAGCATGACTTTGTGCCCCCGTTTGGTAATCCACTCCACCATCGGGAAGCCGCCGGCAAGAAACAGCTGCAATCCTACCTTGTAAAAACTAATCTTGCTTTCCAGGCGTTCTACCCAGGCTTTAGCATCATCGGCGGAAGGAACATCAAGGGCGAAAATAAGGCGATCAGTCAAGGGGATGTTTTTGTTGTTCATGGGCTGCCTTTCAGTAATGATGATCAGGTTTTAACCATAGCGGCTAAGCTATAATGAAC
>DQWO01000087.1 GCA_011042595.1 Pseudomonadota bacterium | reverse complement strand
GACAAGAAAAGAATTTTGGTGGTGGATGATGAGCCTGATTTTTCTTCCCTGGTGAAAGCCAATCTGGAAGCTGAGGGTTTTGAGGTTGAGCAGGCTTATGATGGCGTTGAGGGGCTGGAAAAAGTTAAGGCTAACCCCCCGGATGCGATTGTTCTGGATGTTATGATGCCGGAAAAGGATGGTTACAAGGTCTGCGCTGAGTTAAAGGCTGATCCCCAATATGCAGACATTCCCATTGTCATGTTAACTGCCGTCGCCTCTCATGTTGGTTCAACCCGCTATTCACATAGTGGGGGAATGAGCATGGAAGCTGATGACTATCTTCCCAAACCAGCTTCAGCGGCGCAGATTCTTGAAAGCGTTAAGGGCCTGCTTGATTGATATAAAAGGCCGGGACATATCATTTTATTGTCCTGATTGCACGGTGGTTTACAGCCTCAGGATGGTATTGTGCTCAAACTTCCCGGCTTTGTGCCTTTCGCGAAACCGGGAAGTTTGAGGACTTTAATTATCTTCTAAATTAAGCGATTAGCCATTAGCGGTTAGCTATTAGCTCAATGAATTCAAGATTTTTTCTCATTTACAGTTTTAACCCGTTTGGTGTTTTGAGTTATTTAGTTAATGCCTTAATTTTACACAGCTAACGGCTAAGAGCTAAGATTAGGTATCTGATATAATTGATGATGGGTCACATTCTGACTTTTCGTGAAACCATCAGAAGACTTGTTAACCAGATGATGTATTCGCAGCGGTAGAGGTGATAATCAACGATCACAACTGTAAAAGCGGTTTTAAGGAGGATTTCTATTCCTTAAGTCGCCAACACTCAAAAGAGCAGTTGACGGGGCATTTCCCCAAAGAAAAAGATACCTGCCTGTCTGTGAAAAAACTAACGATATCATTGTTGCTTCCCTTTTGGCCTTCCGGTTCACCTATTCAAAGTCCACTATTCATATCAGGTAGTTGATTAAACAGTAACAGGAATGACCGTTATGGTGAAATATTTGTACTATTTGCGTGTCTCAGGGTTTTTTCAAGAATCGGTCAGTCGCGTATTGGCAGGAGTAAAATGGCAGTCGGCATCAGGTTGATGAGTTGTTATAAAGCCATTTTGCCGACAACAACGGTGCGCTTAATTATATGGTCCCGGTTGGTCCGGGTAAGGATGAACATTTTGATGATGTAGGGTTGTTCTTACAGGAGATCCAAGATGGAAAAAACAAACAAGAAAACCAGAGTTCTGGTGGTTGGCAGCGAACCGGCTTTCCATGACATGCTTGGCAAGATCCTTGAAGATCAGTTTGAGGTTCTCAGTGCTTCAAGTGAAGACGAGGGGTTATCCCAGGCCAGGAATGAACGTCCGGATGCTATTGTGCTGGGTTATCTGGAGCCTCGAGGTACTTCTTTCAAGCTGCATAAAAAATTACGTAGCGGATGGTTAACCAAGCATACTCCATTGCTGATTGTTGAAATTGGGAGTGCGGAACTCTCCCAGAAGGGATGGACCAGACAGGAAGCTCTTGAGATGGATGCGGATGATTATATTACCATTTCACCCGATGATTCGGCTTCTCTTTCCCGCCTGAGGGAATCTGTCGGTTTAGCTGAAAAGATTACGATCAGAATGGGTGAAAGGGAAAGTGTTCTCAAAGAAAAATTGCTTGATCCCAATGCTTTCTGTATTACCTGGGAACAGATTCCCGGTCGCGGCGCTTTTGAACTTCAGCATGAAGAGGTTATCGATAACGTTGCCAAGGCAGCTGCCGGCGGTAAAATCGATGCCATCAGTGTTACCGACAATCCCGGAGGAAATCCGGCATTGTCAACCGAAATGCTGTGCGTGCAGATTAAGAATGCTGGCATGGAGCCTTTGGCCCATTTGGCTTGCAGGGATAAAAACCGCAGTGAAATCGAAAGTCTGCTTTGTGGGCTGGCCGCCGACGGGGTGAAAAATATCCTGGTGCTGACCGGTGATTACTCCGGCAGCGATGCCTTTGAGGGCTTGGCAAAACCGGTATTTGACCTGGATCCCCCCAATGTTTTGCGTTTAGTTGAGAAAATGAATGAAGGTCTGGAACATAAAGCAATGCGCAAGACGGTCAAATTGGCAGCCACCGATTTTTTCGCCGGTGCCTGCGTTTCCCCCTTCAAAAAGCTTGAATCGGAGTTGATGGGACAATATGCCAAGCTGAAGAAAAAGATTGAAGCCGGAGCCAAGTTTATTATTACCCAGGTTGGTTATGATGCGAGGAAATATCATGAGTTATTAACCTGGTTGCGAGTCAACAACTATAATATTCCAGTTTTTGTTAATATTTATGTGCTGCCCTATGGAGCCGGCAGGTTCATGAATTCCAACGGTATTCCCGGCTGCGTGGTAACCGATAAATACCTGGCTGAACTGGCAGAGGCAAAAAAGGCCGACGATAAAGGCAAAGCAGCCATGCTGCTGAAATCTGCCAAGATGTATGCTCTTGCCAAGGGCATGGGTTGTGCCGGGGCCCATATCGGTGGACATGGCATTACTTATGAACAGGTGGAATACATTATTGACAAAGGTAATGAACTGGCCGCCAACTGGGAAAGCCTGGTGAAAGAATTTGACTACCCCCAGGAAAATGGTTTTTATCTTTTCGAGAAAGATGAAAAAACCGGTTTGAATACCGATGTCTATGCCCAGCGGCCGTCAAAACCGTCGATTCCTTTTATCTATCGTTTCTCGCGCATCGCGCACCATCTTCTTTTTGAAGAAAAGAGCGCGGTTTATAAGACCATGAAGCCAATCGCCGCCTGGCTGGATACTACTCATACCCCCAAACATATATTTGATTTTTTTGAACATATGTCAAAAGTGGCCATGTTCAACTGCATGAACTGTGGTGACTGCGCCCTGTTTGATACGGCCTATGTCTGCCCCATGTCCCAATGCCCGAAAAGTCAGAGGAATGGACCCTGTGGGGGCAGCTATGATGGCTGGTGTGAAGTGTATCCCAATGAAAAGAAATGTATCTGGGTGCAGGCATATGACCGCTTGAAGCCATATAAAGAAGAGGGTAAGATAACGGAATATACCGTTCCTCCCTGCGACTGGAACCTGTGGCAAAGCTCTTCCTGGCTTAATTTTTATCAGGGCCGGGATCATACAGCCAAGAGACTGGGGATCAAACCTCCGCCTAAGAAGGAATCGTCTAAAAAGTAAAGGGAGTGATTTTTGAATGATTTGAAAAACCCTGTTGCGCTACCATTTGGTGTGACAGGGTTTTTTTCTGGATCGGCCGACCGTCAATAAAGTAAAACCCAAATTAAGTTATCAGCAGTCAGTAGTTAGTGCTTTACTCCTGAAAAGCTGTCACTCTTTTCAGTACCCCCTTGAGGGGTGTCAAAAACAAGAAATTGTCGGGAATACATTCAGGATGTTCGGGCTTGGCTCATAGCGGCATTGGGTGCCGAACGAATCACCACGACGGTGATTCGCGGCACACACCTCGGAGCGGCACACGACGT
>DQWO01000299.1 GCA_011042595.1 Pseudomonadota bacterium | reverse complement strand
GTGCCGCGAATCACCGTCGTGGTGATTCGTTCGGCACCCAATGCCGCTATGAGCCAAGCCCGAACATCCTGAATCTATTCCCGACAATTTCTTGTTTTTTATACCCCTCAAGGGGGTACTGAAAAGAGTGACAACCTTTCAGGGGCAAGGCACTAAACAATCACAATGCGGCCGGGATTTTCAGCAGTGGAACGACCGATTTCCCAACAGTCCTGCCCGGCAGCAAGAAAAGCCTGACAAACCGCGGCAGCTCCTTGGGGATCTACCGCCAGCAGCAGGCCACCGGAAGTCTGGGGATCAAAAAGCAGGTCATAGACAATATCTGAGCAGTTCCCCTGCCGGGATACCCGGCAGCTGAAAAAATCACGGTTACGGGTACCACCTTCAGGAAACAACCCCATAGAACAATAATTCTTTGCCCCGGGCAAGAAAGGAATTCCTGAAAGTTCAATAACCGCACCCACCATCTCATCCGCAACCATCTCCGAGAGATGTCCCAGCAAACCAAAACCGGTAACATCCGTACAGGCATGCACATATTCACGCCAGGCTGGAGCTGCTGATTCCGCCGGCAGTTTATTCAGTCTGGACATCAATTCCAGCACAGTTGAAATTTCTTCCTCACGGCAAAAGCCAGCTTTCAGCGCTGTTGCCAACACTCCGCTGCCCAGGGCCTTGGTCAACAGCAGTACATCCTGGTCCCGGGCTCCGGTATTTGTCCATATACGATCGGGATGAACCAGTCCGGTTACCGATAAGCCATACTTAACCTCCGGGTCATCAATACTGTGGCCACCGGCCAGAACCGCACCAGCCTCAGCAATTTTTAAAATTCCTCCGGCCAGTATATCCCGTAAAATTGAGTGATCAAGCTCCTTGATGGGAAAAGCCACGATATTCATGGCCGTCAGCGGTTCTCCTCCCATGGAATAAATATCGCTGAAAGCATTGGCAGCGGCTATCTGCCCAAACAGGTGGGGATCATCGACCATTGGCGGGAAAAAGTCCAGGGTCTGGACCAGGGCCCGCTCCGCATCCAACTGGAAAACTCCGGCATCATCCGCCCCTTCGATACCCACCAGCAGACGAGGGTCTGACGGCAAAGATAAACCGGCTAAAGCTTCGGCTAGGTCCGACGGACCTATTTTTGCCGCTCAGCCTGAGGCAGATGATTGGGCTGCCAAACGTACGCGCTTTTGTTTTGTCACCGTTTCATTTTCCTTACTACCAAAACATCATGAAACTTTAGAGACCATCTCTCCCTGTTTTTACCTCAATTTATTCCCCTTTGACAAGCACTAACTTAACCGATACAAGGACAATCACTACTTGTATTTAGATAATGCTTTTGCTATATTTCCCCTGCCCGAAGTCAGATAAATCTTGAGGTTACAACCATCACTGCGCACATATTTTATCCATAATAAGCGGTAAATTCCCATGGATAACAACACAGGACTCCTGCACCGGCTGAAAAGACTGTTTAAAAAAAATAGCGGCCAACCACTAACGGAGGAGGCCCTCCAGGAAATCATTCATACAAGCGGAGAAGCCGGATTCATTGCCGATGACACCCACGAGATGCTGAACAGCATTATCGAGTTGAAAGACATCCGGGTTCAGGAGGTCATGATCCCCCGCACCGACTTCATTGCCATCAACGCTGATTCTCCCCTACAGGAAATTATCCCAACAATAAACGAAAGGGGTTTTTCCCGCTACCCGGTTTTTGAAGATAACCTTGATAATATCATCGGCATACTTTACGCCAAAGACATGCTGAAATATCTCCAGGAAGGTTTAGATAAAATAACTGCCCGGCAAATCACTCGACCGGTGTATTTTATTCCGGAAACCAAGAAGATACAGGAATTGCTCCATGAGATGCGAAAAAAGGGCATCCATATTGCGGTTGCCGTGGATGAATATGGCGGTACTTCCGGTCTGGTCACCTTAAGCGATCTGGTGGAGGAAATTATTGGTGAAATTTACGAGGAAGATACTGACCCGAAAGCCGACGAGGTGAAAAATATTCTCCCTCAGGAGGATGGCTCCTATCTGGTTGCCGGAAAAACCGAAATCGAAGAGTTGGAAGATCTGTTCAATATTGAAGTGGATAATCGCGGCAAATTTGAAAGTATTGGCGGTTTGGTCATCTACCTTTTCAGTAAAATACCCGCTGTAGGAGAAATAATCACCTACAAAGATATCAGCATCAAAGTAACCGACGCAGATGAGCGGCGGGTAAAAAAAGTCAGGATTAGCTCCCTGCCGAAACCTGCCGATGAACCCGCCTCCCCGCCGGAAAACCCTTGATGATCAAACACCAACCAGGAAGCAGTTTATTTGTCATCCTAGCTGGTCCCATCTGCACCGCATTCCTGCTGCACCTGGCATTTTCATCCTCAAGATTCTGGCCCTGCACCTGGTTTGCCTTCATCCCCCTGTGCTGGTCGGTACGCTCTCAACTGCCTGGACGGGCCTTTATCCAGGGAATTATCACCGGTTTTGCCTTTTATTACCTCAACTTATTCTGGATTACCAACTCTATAAGAAATTTTTCCGCCCTGCCAATCCCCATTACCTTAGTGATAATGGCTTTACTGGCCTTTTATCTGAGCCTTTATTTCGGCTTTTTCAGCTTTCTACTGGCCAACAATCCCCCTACCTCATGGTTTTCCATCCTTTTCCTGGCCTCCTGCTGGACCCTGTTGGAATGGCTGCGGGGCAACTTATTTGTCGGCTTTCCCTGGCATAACCTGGGAACTGCGCTTTCGCCCGGCTCCCCTTTCACCCTTCTCCTTCCCTATGGAGGGGTTTACAGCCTTTCTTTTGTTATTATCTATACCAATCTGGCACTTTATTCCCTGATTTCCAATCAGGATAACAACCCTTTAATGGTGCGGCGGATAATTGTTTTGCTGGCAGTCCCCGCGCTGTATTTTCTCCTGCTGGCTGGCAGCCATACCGGAATTGCCAGCCTTGACAAATCTCTCCCACTTAAGGTTTCCATCATCCAGCCAAATATTCCCCAGAAAGAAAAATGGAATCCTGCCTATCGTCAACAAAATTTTACCATCCTGGAGCAACTGAGCCTGGAAACCGCCGCAACTTCAACTTCAGAAATACCACATCTGGTAATCTGGCCGGAAGCCTCACTGCCCGATTTCTTCCAGGATGCTCCATTATTCCGGGAGCGGATCTCAGTTTTAACCCGTCAAGGTAACTTTTACCTGCTGGCCGGCAGCCCACAATATGATACCGACAGTGCAGGGAAGCATCATTACTTCAACAGCGCGCTGTTGTTTTCTCCTGGCGGCAAATTGATTGCCAGCTATGACAAAATTAAGCTGGTACCTTTTGGTGAATTCACCCCCATGGCA
Source organism: Pseudomonadota bacterium (assembly GCA_011042595.1). Lineage (GTDB taxonomy): Bacteria > Desulfobacterota > Anaeroferrophillalia > Anaeroferrophillales > Anaeroferrophillaceae > DQWO01. Next base: position 123 of record DQWO01000299.1, on the reverse strand, counting down.
GACTATTTTCCTTTTCTCGGCAAAATGGTTCCAGGAGCGGATTTCTCAGCCGGCAGCCCACAAAAACCTATGGACTTGGACAATTTTTCTTTGGTTCCATCCATCTGTTTTGAGGGCATTTTC
>DQWO01000294.1 GCA_011042595.1 Pseudomonadota bacterium | reverse complement strand
GTGCCCGCCGCGAATCACCATCGTGGTGATTCGTTCGGCGGTCAATGCCGCTATGAGCCAAGCCCGAACAGCTTGACAATGTATCCTGAAAGTCCAACTCAGAAAGTTGAGTAAATAATCATTCTTTGACCAACGGTACTACTACTATGCTGCTTAAACTATTCCTGGCTTTCACCCTCATTCCGATTGTAGAAATTTACTTTTTGATTGAACTTGGACGTATGATTGGTCCTTTGAGTACCATTGCCCTGGTTCTTGGTACCGGTTTTGCCGGTGCCTGGCTGGCTCGAGAGCAGGGGATGCAAACCATGTTTCGGGTAAAGAATAATCTGCAGCAGGGGGTTATGCCGGCGGAGGATTTATTGGACGGGTTTCTGATCCTGATTGCCGGAATTGTCCTTTTAACTCCGGGACTGCTGACCGATTGTACCGGAATTCTCCTGCTGATTCCCGCTGTTCGTTTTCGCTTTAAACGTTATCTCAGAAAAAAGTTTGATGAATGGATAAATACCCACGAAGTACACATTACCAGGTTTTAAGTTGACGTCATCCCCCGAAAATAACGTAAGGCTGTCTATAAAGCTTTCGAGGTTCTTCAAATGAACACCCCCGATATTGAACATGAGCTAGACCAGTTGCGTCAAAAGATAGACGCCATTGATGACCGTTTTGTTTCCCTGCTGGCAGAACGACGGGAATTGGTTGAAGAGGTTATTCAACTCAAAAAAAAGTATCGTCTTCCTGTCTATCACCCCGCCAGAGAGGAAAATCTCATTTCCCAACGCCGGGAGCAAGGCAGTGGTGAAAGACTGGATCCTGATTTTATTGAAGAGTTGTATCGTCTTATCCTCCGCCATTCACGCGTATCTCAAAGCCAGGAATTATCCCGGAAGGCAACCAAGCCAGGAGCTACAATTCTGTTAGTTGGTGGATCAGGCGAAATGGGCCGCTATTTCCATCGCTGGTTCAATGCCGCTGGTTACAGGGTGAGGGTCCTGGATCAACATGACTGGGATCAGGTGGCTTCCCTCTGCCAGGGGATTGATCTGGCACTGGTCGGAGTTCCAATTGAGGTGACTGCTGAGGTCATCAGAAATCTGGGTCCTTACCTGCCTGAAGAGGCAATTCTTGCTGATATTACCAGTATCAAAGAATTGCCATTACAGGCCATGCTGAAAGCCCACCGGGGACCGGTTATCGGACTCCACCCATTATTTGGCCCCGACACCTCAACCATGGATAAACAGATTGTGGTGAAAACCCCGGGAAGGATGCCGGAACAGTGTCAATGGCTTATGGAGCAGTTAAATGCCTGGGGTGCAATTACGGTAACTACCGACGCCCATGAACATGATGAAGTCATGGCTTATGTCCAGGCGCTGCGCCACTTTGCCACTTTCGGTTTTGGCCGTTTCCTTTACCAACAAAAGGCTGATATTTTCAGATCCCTTGAATTTTCCAGTCCCATTTACCGTTTGGAACTGGGGATGGTCGGCAGGCTGTTTGCGCAGGACCCCAAACTCTATGCGGAAATTATTTTCGCCACTCCTGAGCGACAGAAACTCTTAAAATCATATCTTGCCTCCATGGTAGAACAGATTGAAATGTTGAATAAGGCGGATAAAGAAGAATTCTGTCGGGAATTCAGCTGCATATCGGAATGGTTTGGACCTTTTGGTGACCAGGCAATGAGGGAGAGCAGCTACCTGATAGATAAGTTGATTGAACGCTTTTAATTCTGGATATTGTTCAGGAATTCAGTGGTAGCGGGGATTATTCAGTCATCTGAATCAGGAAGCTGGCTCAGAATCATCTCTACCGGAGTTAGATGTTTCTTCCGGTTATTACAGGCTTTACAACAGGGAACCACATTGCCTTTATTGCTTTTCCCTCCCCGGGAAAGTGGTACAATATGATCCATGGTTAAATCCTCCGGGCGGCATTTTTGCTGACAATAGTGGCAGATGCCCGCAGCCAGCTTGTTATGCCACCAGGTGGAACGTCGCAGATTTCGAGCTTTTTCCCTTTCCCGGGCAACATGCCGTTCATCTTTATCGATATGAATCCAGTCAGACACAAAAATATCTCTAGCAGAATGATTGTCCGGCAGCAAGTCAATGGAAAGTTGTTTTATGGTTCCTCAACCGGATGAAATTACCACATAATAGCATGATACATCTGGTTGAACAAGAAAACGAAGATAAATGGACCGATGGTATTCAGATTGCCAGATCAACCTGCTGTATCGTACCAACCCCACCTTGTTCCTGGAGGTAGATACCACTGGAACTGATTTGACCCAATAATTGATTTTGATTATCTTTCAACTGAAAAGGGGTATCAAGATGACCAAGATAAATGGCACCGATATCTTTCTGCCCCAGGGCAAACAGGTGACGTTCCCCTGATTCATCCATACTCCAGATCCTTAAGCAATCGAATACCGAATCGTTTTCATCAATCCATTGATTTCCATCTTCATCAAAAGCAGCAAGCCCCTGAAACCCACTGCCACTTTGAGGGCCAAACAATTCACTGCCGTTATTGATAATTCCATCATTGTTGCGATCCAGGGCGAGAAAACCGCTCCCCGGTTGCAACATGGAAATCTGTTCTTTTTTTCCGTTACTATCCAAGTCGAAAGCAAATTTCTGTTCTGTGAGACCAACACCGTGGCCATCATAATTAATGACCAGCGGGTCGGTCAATTTAGCCTCGCCAGCTCTTATCGAAACATCCAGACTCTGATAAAATTCCCTGCTCATATTCAGCTCAACAGAGAAGTTGATTTCCCGATTGTCTGTGGTTCTGATAACTCCATCAGCATTAAATGACATCTTTTCTTCTTCATGGTAACTTTCATGATAATCATATTTCAGGTCTGGCCCATGTGTCTGTCCATCCGCCGCTTGCATGCCATTATCATGGTTCTGTTTTTTAAAACCCTTTCCGGAAACAATATGCAAGGATATCTTTTTCCCAGTTAATCGTTCCCACAGTTTTTCCAGAATTATGAGCTTCTGCTTATCTTTAGGTGATATTTCAATAGAAATACCATCACTGCCAGAAGTTGCACGGGTTTTTGTTTTCGGATTATTATTATTATTATGGTGATGGTGGTGGTATGACTTTGTCAGTTGTTTAAAAAGCCTCTTTGCAGAGGGGGATATCTGAATGGAATCATCAGCTGTAGACCGATCAACTAATCCTGGATTGTCAACCTCAGAATCAGCATTTCCTCCACTCCAGGTCTGTAGTCTTTCTGACTGTTCATGACTGACCTGCAATTGATGTGTGCCGGAAAATTCTATTGTTGATGATAGTATTTTCATTTTGTCTGCCTCCCTGCATAACGATGCCGCTACATCCATGTAGCCGGTTATTGTTGGTATCGGCAAATAATGGCAAAACTTGAGACCTGCTTATTAACCGGATACATTACAATTACTTAAAATTCTTCAGATATTGAATTATTTTTCAGACAGGATTTAGCTAGGCTCAATATGTAGCTT
>DQWO01000125.1 GCA_011042595.1 Pseudomonadota bacterium | reverse complement strand
TGATTCGCGGCGGGCACCTCACAGCTGCACACGATGTGCAGCGAGAATGAGCGAGAGCCATGCCGGAACAGCCTTTAAATAATTTTTTTCGGCTGTTTTTTCATAACTCAGAAAGTTGAGTAACTTTTTTCAAGATAGCCAATAGTAATAAACGGAGCCAAACATGGGTATACAATGGGTTGATGAGCAACTTTTGATGACATTGGCTGATCTGGTTCCTTGTGGCTTGGTTGTTTTGTCGGCTGATGGAGCAGTTAAATTGTGGAACCGCCAGTTGCAGCAAATGACCGGGCTGGATGAAGCTCAGGTAAAATTCCGGCCTTGGGCTGAAATTGCGGCAAAAATTCTTGCTGATGGTGGTGAACCCTTGGAAAACCTGATCCAGGCTGAGCCGCCAGTGGTGTTTTCCGAGGTGCAGCATGTTGGCCGTCAGTGTGAAATGATTACCGTGGATGAAGATCTGATACCAGTTGATATTCTTTTTTTTCCGGCTTCTGCTTCCGGCTCCGGGAGAAATGATGCCGGTTCATCACTGGTGGGGATCTTTTCCTGGTCGGGTGTGGATGATATGGCTGATGGTGAGCTGCTCTCGACCCGTGGGCAGGTGAGCGGCATTCCCAGCCAGTATGAACTCTCTTTCATGATGCCTCAGCAGCTGGCTTTACTGGCCCGCTATAATATTCCTTTTACCCTGTTGTTTCTGGAGTTAAAGAATTGCCAGTTACTTATTGATTCCCTTGGCCTGGATGCCTGGAATTCAACCTTGCGGGCGATTTATGAAAGTATGCAGTCAATCGTTCGGCGGGCTGATTTTGTTGGTGGTTATGACCATGCCACTTTCTGGCTGACGCTGGCCAATGCCACTACTGACGGCAGCCAGCGGGTGGCTGAAAAAATGCTTCTTCATGCTTCAAAGATTACGATAGAAAATGCTGATATGACTCTTTCCGCGGTAGTCGGCGGTGCCATTGCCCGCAATGGTGAGTCCCCTGATGCTTTTTTTACCAGGGCTTATGGTGCCTTGCAACAGGCCCATCAGGTTTCAGCAGGAATTTTTATTGACAAGTGATTGTCTTACAACTTGCCGTGTCTGCCGACAGGCAGGCGGAAACAAATGATTCTTGTTTGTGCAGCCATTCCTGGAGAGCTGAAGCCGCTGATTGATGATGATTTCAGTCAGCAGGACGAGAATCTCTTTCAGCACCGATCGAAACCTCTGCTGCTGGCGTCCCTGGGCATCGGTACCTGCAGCTTTTTATTGGGTTTTGCCCGAATCCAGTCACAATTTCCCCTCAAACAGGCACTATTGACCGGTACCTGCGGCATTTATCCCGGGGGCTCTGATGTCAATTCGTCTGAAAACCTCCTTTTTAGCCCTTCATCCGTGTGTCTGGCTGATGGTTCGGTAATCCAGGGCCAAGGATACTTCCCGAATGTCATGCAACAGGAGTTTTTCCTGCAGGCGGACTTCTGGCAGAGACGCCTGGTTCTTAGTGGCCGTTGCCTGAGTCCCGCTGCCATTACGGCTGATGATTCCCTGGCCGATCAGCTTGGCCGCCGCTACCAGGCAATAGCCGAACAGATGGAATGCTTTGCCTTTGCTGCCGCCTGCCGGGAATTTAATCTTCCGGGTTCAGCTTTATTTGCGGTCAGTAATATTGTTGGAGCCTCCGGTCATGCCCAATGGCTGGACCGCCATGAGCGGGTGGTTGAAAAATCCTGCCGGCTGATCCGTGAATTGCTGCCGGAAATGCTGTCCACTTCCTGATTTCTATTCTCTACTACTGTCTGCTATTTTTCAAGGCCTTGATCCTTTGTTCCAATGGTGGGTGGGAATAATGGAGCAGTACGTACAAGGGATGTGGGCTGAGATTGCTCAGGTTGTTTGCCGCCAGTTTTTTTAAAGCGCTGACCAGGGATTCAGGGTTGCCGGTAGTCTGGCCGGCAAAAGCGTCTGCCTCATATTCATATTTCCTTGAAATGTACTGCAGTATAATGGCCAGCAGGAATTCCACCGGCGAATAAAGCAGGCCAAACAGGACCAAACCGGCATAGATGGATGGTTGGTCGAGGTAGAAAGCGGCAAACAGAGGTGGTTTGCCAATGAAAAGGTTCAACAGGTAGAACATGAATCCCATGTGGACGATGGCCACCAGCAGGTTTTTCAAGATATGTTTTTTGCAGTAGTGGCCGATTTCATGGGCGAGGATGGCCACCAGCTCGCTGGTGCTCTGTTGCTCGATCAGGGTGTCAAAGAGGGCGATGCGGCGATGTTTGCCAAAACCGGTAAAAAAGGCATTGGCCTTGCTGGAACGGCGTGATCCGTCAATCACAAAAACATTTTCCAGGGGGAATTTGACCGATCTGGCATAGTTCAGTATGGCTTCTTTCAAGGGTCCTTCGGCGAGCGGGGTGAATTTATTGAACAGCGGCATAATCCAGGTGGGGGCAATGAACTGGATAGCCAGGGTTAATGCGGTTGAAATAAACCAGCAATAGAGCCAGGCCAGTTGTCCGGTTTTTTCCAGGAAGAGCAGGATGACGGCCAGCAAGGGGCCGCCAATCAGGACTGCCAGAATAATTCCTTTGAGCCGGTCGGTAATAAAAGTTGCAACGGTGGTTTTGTTGAAACCAAAGCGACTTTCAATAACAAAAGTATCATAAATAGTAAAAGGCAGAGAGAGGATCATTTTCAGCAGCAATAACAGGCCGATATACAGAAGCCCGGTTGTAAGCTCCGGGAATTTCCATCCCCGGACCAGGATATCCAGGAAGTTGAAGCCACCGGTAAACCAGAAAATCAGGGTGGCTGCCAGCGATATCGTCGCGGTGAATAAGCCGAAGCGGGTGGTAGCCTGCAAGTATTGCTGGGATTTCTGGTAGCGCTCAGGGTCAAAGGTGTCCTGGAATTCGGTCGGTATCTTGTCCTGTAAAGCCCTGAGGTTCAGCAGGTCGGCAAGTAGCTGTAAACTGAAATCGATCAGCAGGGTTGCTAGAATGATGATGCCATAGATATTCATAAAATCCTTTAGTAACTATTGCCCGGGAAGATCATTGAAGTTTTTTAACCGGGGCTGCATGCGGAGCTCGATTACCCTGCCCTTTTTTTATGAGCGAAAAGTTCTGCGAATATAATGGTTTGTCAGTTTTTTCTCAACCGCTTATTTGCCGGTTCAAGTTCCGGCAATTAAAATCATTTTTACCATTGGGTGCCATACCGTGAGTTTGGAGGCAATAGTTGGCAGAGTGAAATGTGGTATTTTTTGTAATATGAACTTGTCAAAGCCTGTCCATGTATGGTAACAGAGTTCTTCCCACTGACTTTAGGGCAATTAGCTCAGTTGGATAGAGCGTTGGCCTCCGGAGCCAAAAGCCGCGGGTTCGAATCCTGCATTGCCCACCAGTTTGGAGTAGAAAGCACCCGAGGTATTGTGGGTGCTTTTTTATTAGGTGGTGAAAGTTTCAGAAACTTTACCGGATGAGCTGATTCGATTTTTTTCTTGAACAGCATACAT
>DQWO01000289.1 GCA_011042595.1 Pseudomonadota bacterium | reverse complement strand
GGTGGTGGCCAATATTATTGCTCCGGTACTGGTGAAACTGGCTCCTCAACTGATTGGAAAACTGAATCCTGGCGGTCAGCTGATTCTTTCCGGAATCCTGGCTGAACAGCTGGAAATGGTCAGGGAAATCTATGAAGCTGAGGGTTTTTTTATTGATCATCAGCTGACTGAAGGGGAATGGGTGGCTTTGCAATGTCGACCATAAGAAGTGGCAGACGTAAATATTACGATTTTTTCTCAGCTTTTTATGATGCCTTTATCCGTCTGCATGCCCGCCAGGATGAAGATGATACCAGGGATTTTCTGGTGGATGCCGCTGGTCTCACTCCCGGATCTCAGCCTAAAATCCTGGATATCTGCTGTGGCACTGGTGCTGTTATCCTTGATTTTGCCAGCCACTACCCTGAGGGGTTGCTGGTTGGTTATGATTTTTCCCACGGAATGCTGCAAAAAGCCCGGGAAAAAGACTCAACTGGCTTGATTTCCGTGGTTGAAGGAGATGCCGCCCGCCTGCCTTTTGCCGATCATTCCTTTGATGTGGTAACCTGTTCCCATGCCCTCTATGAGTTGAAAGGTGACGCTAGATTACTGTCTTTGCAGGAGATGAAACGGGTGGTCAGCGAAGAGGGGTTAGTCCTGCTGATGGAGCATGAGGTTCCCCGTAAATGGTGGATCAGGATGCTGTTTTACCTGCGGATTTATTCCATGGGCTCCGGTGATGCGAAAGAATTTATTTCCGGCGGGGTTGATTTTTTTCGGAAAATATTTCCCCGGGTTTCAGTTACCCATTCTCCGAGCGGTAAGAGTAAGTTGTTGATTTGCAAACTCTGATGGCTTATATCTTGTGACCTCATATCTTTTGCTTTTCTTTTTTGGCATTGTTGCCGGGACTTTAAATGTTATTGCCGGCGGTGGTTCTTTTTTGACCATCCCCCTGTTGATATTTCTTGGTCTGCCGCCGACGGTGGCCAATGGTACCAACCGGGTTGGCATCCTGTTGCAGAATGTCGGAGCGGTCTGGGGTTTTCACCGCCATCAGGTGGTTGATTGGCGCTATGTTCTTTGGGCTGCTTTACCGGCAACTGTCGGTGCTTTGCTGGGAGCCTGGGGGGCGGTGATTATCGGCGAGCAGGCATTTAAAAATTTTCTTGCCCTGGTGATGATAGTCGTAACCCTGTGGACCCTGTGGGATCCATTGAAGGGGTCAAAGCAAGAAAGATCGGCAACGGAGAAACCCCGGGTTGGCTGGCTGGCCTTTGGTTTTTTCCTGGTGGGTATCTATGGTGGTTTTGTTCAGGCCGGAGTTGGTTTTCTGGTGCTGGCCACCACTACCTTGGCCGGGCTCGACCTGGTCAAAGGGAATGCGGTCAAGGTTCTCAGTATTCTGATTTATACTTTTCTGGCTCTGGGGATATTTGCCTGGCAAGATAAGGTAAACTGGCCGTTGGGATTGACTTTGGCTGCCGGTACGGTGGTGGGTGGCCAGTTGGGGGTACATCTTACCGTACTTAAAGGCCACCAATGGGTGAAAAAAGTGGTGACGGTCGCGGTAATTATTATGGCCGTAAAGTTGCTGGTTATGCGGGTATAAGATTCTAGGTTAAAGGTTAAAGGTTAAAGGTTTAAACATTTGGTTCCTGCAGTACCTGTACGCTGCGGGAAGGAAGGTAGAGACTGAGCTGAGGCCTGCCGGTTTCGGGATCTGCTGATGAAAGATGATCCTGCCCTGGTTCAAGGCGCCCATGACCACCGTACTGAGCTGCATCACTGTCGAGAATTAGCTGATATTTTCCTTCCGTCGATACCGTAAACCGGTAATGGTTATAAGAATTATTCGGGTGGAAATTAAAGGCGAACAGCAGGCCTGAGCGCTGGAAAATCAGCACCTTGTCATCATTATGTTCATGGAGGAGGATGGGTTTTTGCCCTTTCAGGAACGCGTATTTTTCAGCCAGGGCAACCATGTCGTGGTCAAATGCCGCCAGAAAATGATATTTCAGCTGCGGATCATCCCTGAGCCGCCATTGACGGCGGGCATAGTGATACGACCAGTTATTTCCGGGCCGCGGAAAATCAATCCATTCTGGATGGCCGAATTCATTACCCATAAAGTTTAGATAGCCATTGCCGGCCGTGGCCAGAGTAATCAGGCGAATAAGCTTGTGCAGGGCCATCCCCCGGTCAACAACCAGGCTCTGATCGCTGGTTTGCATATGGTCATATATTTCCTGACCCATAAGCCTGAAGATGAGGGTTTGGTCCCCCACCAGGGCCTGGTCATGTGATTCGGCATAACTAATGCTTTTTTCATGGACCCGCCGATTGTTCAGCTCATGCCAGAGATGTGCTATGGGCCATTCCTCATCCCGAACTTCCTTAGTCAGTTTGATCCAGAAGTCAGGAATCCCCATGGCAAAGCGGTAATCGAAGCCTATACCCCCTTCCTCAATGGGCAGAGCCAGCCCGGGCATGCCGCTGATATCCTCGGCAATTACAATAGCTTCAGGATGAATTTCATGGATAAGCTTGTTGGCCAGGGTCAGGTAGGCCAGGGCGTCTTCATCCACATGCTGGTCAAAATAGTCATCATAGGAGGTAAAGGCTTTTCCCAGTCCATGGTGATCATAGAGCATGCTGGTGATGCCGTCAAACCGGAACCCGTCAAAATGGTATTCCTCCAGCCAGAAACGGCAGTTGGACAGCAGCAAATGCAGGACTTCAGGTTTGCCGTAATCGAAACAGCGGGAGTCCCAGGCCACGTGCTGTCCCCGGGATCCCTGGTGAAAATATTGGTATTCTGTGCCATCAAAGCGACTTAATCCTTCCACTTCGTTGCTGACCGCGTGGGAATGAACCAAGTCCATAATTACTGCCAGCCCCAGAAGATGGGCTTTGTCAACCAGTTCCTTCAATTCATCCGGGGTGCCGAAACGGGATGAAGGAGCAAAAAAGTTTGCTACATGGTAGCCAAAAGAAGCGTAATAAGGGTGTTCCTGAATGGCCATCAACTGGATGGTGTTGTAGCCGGAAGCGGCGATCTGGGGTAAAATATGGTCGGTGAATTCCCGGTAAGTGCCGATTTTTTCTTCTTCCTGAGCCATGCCGATGTGAGCTTCGTAGATCAGCAGCCCATCGGCAGGTGGTTGGAATTTATGATTTTGCCATTGGTAAGGATTTTCCGGCTGCCATACCTGGGCATTGAAAATCAAGGTCTGTGAATCCTGGACCACCCGTCTGGCATAGACCGGCAGCCGGTCACCGCCGCCGCCAGGCCAATGAATTCTAAACCGGTACAGGTCGCCATGTTTTAAGGTCTCACTGGGCAGGCTGATTTCCCACTCTCCCCGAGAGTTGAGCCGTTTCAGGGCATAATGATCATCTTCCTGCCAGTTGGAAAAATTTCCAATCAAATAGAGAGCAGTGGCATTCGGAGCCCACTCCCGCAGTACCCATTCCCTGTCCTTTAAATGAAGGCCGAAATAATGCTGACCGGCGGCAAACTCCCGCAGGCTGATTTCTCCCCGGGTAAGTTGC
>DQWO01000330.1 GCA_011042595.1 Pseudomonadota bacterium | reverse complement strand
TTTGCTGTGTAGGGGGTGACAGGTTTTGATTTTAGGGGAACAAATAAAGCTGAAAGTTTATGAACTTTCCAGAGAACTTAATCTCAAGGATGCTGAACTCCTGGATGTCCTTGCTAATTTGGGTATTCCGTCTAATAGCAGGTTCAGTTCTTTGAGTTATGATCAGGTTGAGAAAGTCAAAGTTTTTTGCCGTGAAAATCAAGGTCCCGGAGTGCTTGAGAAACGGCTCGGTTCCAGTATTGTTCGGCGTCGCCGCAAGAAGGTAAAGCCGGTGGTGGAAGAGACCCCTGCTGTTGAGACCTTCCCTGAGATGAAAACTGAAGAAACACCTTCAGTGGAAGAAACTCCAGAAGTTGCCGTTGTTGTTGAACCGGAGGTTGAAGCTCCAGTGGCGGAAAAACCTGAAGCAGAGGTGGCGGCTGAGCCTGAAGCAGAAGGAGCATCAGTGACCGTGGAGGGTGAGGATACGGAAGGAGCCGTCCTTCCGGTGGAAGAAGAGGGTATCTCGGTGGCTGCCGAAGAAAAATCTGAGGTTACGGAAGAGAAACCGGCAAAGGCTAAACATCGTGGAGCCAGGGTGATCGGTAAGGTTGCGCTGAAAAAACTGGGTCGTCCGGTAAAAGGGGCAACTCAGGAGGATAAAAGAGCTGGAGCTGGAAAGGCCACGGATGATTCCCGTCGGCGGCCTGCAGCCGCCGGCCGGCCAGCCCCAGTCCAACCTGAACCCCCGGTTGAAGAGAAAAAAGCTGGACGTAAGGGTAAAAGAAAAGGTGGAGCAGCCGATGGCCATAAGGAAGAAGGTCTGCGGAAGAAAGGTTTTCATAAAAAATCGGTTATTAAAAATCTCGATCTGATGGGAAATGAAGCCCCGCGTGGTCGTCGTGGAAAGGGGAAGAAATCCAAAGTTTCCAGGAAGGGTGAACATAAAACTGAAATTACGACACCGAAGGAAATTAAGCGGATAGTGAAAATAACCGAGGTGATTTCAGCCGGTGAACTGGCTAAGCGCTTGGGAGTAAAGTCTTCTGAAATTATCCGTAAATTAATGGAACTTGGGGTCATGGCGACTATCAATCAGATGATTGATATTGATACCGCCACCATTATTGCCGCTGAATATGGTCACTCGGTGGAAAATGTCGCCTTTGATGAATTAACTGTATTGGAAGAAACCACGGATGCGGAAGAATCATTGTTACCCCGTCCTCCTGTGGTTACGGTTATGGGGCATGTTGATCACGGTAAAACTTCTTTGTTGGATGCAATCCGTGAAGCCCGGGTGGTAGAGGGGGAGGCCGGTGGAATTACCCAGCATATTGGCGCTTATTCCGTGGCCTTGCCGAAAGGAACCACTTCTTTTATTGACACTCCCGGTCATGAAGCTTTTACTACCATGCGTTCCCGCGGTGCCGGTATTACCGATATCGTCATTCTGGTGGTAGCTGCTGATGACGGTGTTATGCCACAGACGATAGAATCTATTAATCATGCCCGGGCGGCTGAAGTTCCTATCATTGTTGCGGTTAATAAAATAGATAAGCCGGATGCTCGCCCTGATGAAGTGAAGCGGCAATTAAGCGAACATGGGGTAGTTGCGGAAGATTGGGGTGGCGATACGATTTTTGTCGAGGTTTCGGCTAAAGAACGTACTAATATCGATACGTTACTGGAAATGATTCTGCTTCAGGCCGAGATGATGGAAGTTAAGGCCAACCCGAATAAACCCGGAAAAGGGGTTATTATTGAGTCCCGGTTGGACCGGGGCAAGGGGCCGCTGGCTACGGTACTGGTGAAGGAAGGAACGGTTAAACAGGGAGATTTTGTGGTTGCCGGTTTATATAGTGGCCGGGTCAGAGCTTTGATTGATGATCATGGGAAACCGGTTGAAAGTGCTGGCCCCTCGATGCCGGTTGAAGTCCTGGGTCTTTCCGGAGTTCCGGCTGCTGGTGATGACTTTAATGTGGTGAAATCGGAAAAGATGGCCAAGGAACTTTCCGACCACCGCCAGCACAAATTCCGGGAAAGGGAGATTTCCAAGACCAGCAAGATTTCCCTTGAAGATCTTTTTGACCAGATTCAGGAAGGTGAAGTAGAAAAGCTGAATATTATTGTCAAGGCCGATGTCCATGGTTCTGCTGAGGCCGTGGCTGAAGCGCTTAAAAAAATATCCACTGAAAAGGTGAAGGTTGACGTTATTCATCAGGCGGTTGGCGGGATTAAGGAAGCGGATGTCATGCTCGCTTCTGCTTCCAAGGCTATTATCATCGGTTTTAACGTTCGTCCTGATATTAAAGCCCAGAACCTGGCGGAAGAAGAGCATGTGGATATCAGCATGTATTCCATTATTTATGATTTAATTGATGATGTGAAGAAAGCCATGGTCGGTTTACTGCAGCCGGAGATCAAGGAAATTTATCTTGGCAGGGCTGAGGTTAAAGAGGTCTTTGCGGTCAGTAAAGTTGGTACTATCGCTGGTTGCCGGGTGGTAGATGGTAAGGTCAGCCGTAATGCCGGGGTGCGATTGCTCCGGGATAATGTGGTTATATATGAAGGAAAAATCAGTTCTCTGAAGCGGTTTAAGGATGATGTCAAGGAAGTTTTGACCGGCTACGAATGTGGTATCGGGATTGAAAAATATAATGATGTGAAAATTGGTGATGTGATCGAAGCCTTTACAACTGAAGAAGTGGCGGCCACCCTTTAATGGTGGTTGTAGTTTGTCATGCATGTTGGGGTTTGTCAGGTTCAACTGTTTCTGCCCGAAAATCATTCGCTCAAGGGTAAAAGAAGGGTGCTGAAATCCCTGATCCAGCGGCTGAAAAATAAATTTAATCTTTCAGTGGCCGAAACGGGTTTCCAGGATAACTGGCAGCAGGCGGTTTTGGGTTTTTCCGTCCTCAGTAGTGATCACGCGTTGGTTAATCGGGCTTTGGATAAAATTCTCGATTTTATCGAATCTACGGGAATGGTGGTGGTCGGGGACTCTTCTCTGGAGATTATGACCTTTTCTGATTCATTTCCTGAACGTTAATAATTCTCTGGTGTACGTTTTATGCGAAATCAAACCATGCGCTGTCGTCGGGTGGCGGATTCCCTGAGAAAAGAGATTTCCTCCATGCTGTTGCTGCAGGAAGTTAAAGACCCACGGATATCTTTTGTCACCATTATTGATGTGGCAGTCACCCCTGATATGCGTAGAGCCGAGGTGTATTATACCGTGCATGCCACCGGCGATGAAAGACGGGAAATCCTGGCAGGACTGCAAAGTTCCGCCGGTTTTATCCGGCGCGAATTGGGGAAGAGACTTCATTTGAAGCGGATACCCGAGCTGCATTTTCGCTATGATGAAGCCTTGGATCATGGTTTTCATATTGACAAGCTGCTGGCAGAGCTGCATGAATAAGAATGTCGATCTTTTAAGGATATAACTCAACTTTCTGAGTTATGAAAAAACAGCCGAAAAAAATTATTTAAAGGCTGTTCCGGCATGGCTCTCGCTCATTCTCGCTGCACATCGTGTGCAGCTGTGAGGTGCCCGCCGCGAATCAC
>DQWO01000009.1 GCA_011042595.1 Pseudomonadota bacterium | reverse complement strand
CAATGGGGGACAGATTTGAAATCTGTCCCCACTCCGGCGGCCAATACCGCTACGAGCCAAGCCCGAACATCCTCTTTTAAATTACTTACTCAGAAGCCATTAATTTTCACTCCGGCTCAGGGCCAGCATGCCGGCCCGGCGGATATAGGTCTTGACAATTTCAGTTTTATGCCAGGCCCGACCGCGAAAGTCATCAATGGGGCTGATGGAACCAACGGCAATTTCTGCTGCCGCGGACAGGGAATCCTGGTCAATCACCCGGCCCTGTAGATATTTTTCCGCCGGTTCCGCCCGGATGGGCGTTGGCGCCACAGTTGCCAGGCCGATCAGGGCTTGTTCGCAATGGCCATTATCGCCAAAAGACAAATAAACTCCTACCCCTACATGGGCAAGGTCCATGGCTTGACGCTTCATTAATTTCAGATAAGCTGAACCGGCGCCTGTCGGCGGTATCTCGATAATAAATTCTTTGACTATTTCATCTGGTTTAAGATCAATACGTTTGAAACCGGTAAAAAAACGTTTCAGGGGCACACTGCGCTCCTTGCCCTGGCGGTTGACTAATGTTACCATCGCCCGATAAATCAGTAATGGCGCGGCGCAGTCAGCCCCCGGGGAAGCATTGATAATGTTACCTCCCAGGGTGGCGACATTGCGGATCTGCACGGAAGCCATCCGGCTGACGGCATCATGGAGAGCAGGAAAACAGTCAGCAATCAGTTTTGATTTCTCCAAAGTCCTCAGGGTTGTCCCACTACCGATCACCAGCTTGTTTTCTGTCTGCCTGATACCCCTAAGCTCTTCTATATTCCTTAAGGAGATCACCAACCGGGGAGAAATAATCCCTTTTTTAGCCAGCAGGAGAATATCAGTGCCACCGGCCAGGAAAACCGCATCAGTACCATGTTGATGTTTAATTTCCAGTGCTTCACTGATGGAACCGACACAAAGGTAGTCGAAATGTTTCATCCTATATTTCCCGGTTGTCGAAAATGCGTTTAGTTTTCCGTTCACTGCGTGGAAGTTCATTGTAGGCGGCAATCTGGATGATGGGGTTTACCATTACTTCAGTCCGAATCCGGGAATAAATATCTTTGCTACTTTCCTCATCCAGACTTTCAGCCACCCCTTCCGCTCTTTCCACTTTCAGGATCAGATAATCCTTACCGTCATCACGCCGTTCAAGAATTACCTGGTATTCACTGCCTATATTATCAATGGAGGAAAGAATGGTATCCAGCTCACTGGGATACACATTGACTCCACGGATGACGAACATGTCGTCACTGCGTCCCAGAATCGGCGAATGACGAGGCAGAATACAGCCACAGGGGCATGGTTCCGGCACCAACCTGGTCAGATCTCTGGAACGGTAACGAATCAGCGGTGCTGCCTCCTTGGCCAGGGTGGTATAGACCATTTCCCCTACTTCGCCGGGAGCCACCGGCTCCAGAGTCTCGGGGTTGAGGATTTCGAGGATATAATAATCCGCCCAGTAATGGATATTTTCACTGCACCGGCAACTTAAACCGGTACCGGGACCATAAACCTCCGTCAAACCGGGAATATCGTAATATTCCTCGACCCCCAATAATTCCATGATCTTTTTTTTCATGGCGCCGCTGGTTCTTTCCGAACCGGCAATAATTTTCTTCAGCTGCAGTTTATCACGCAGCCCGCGTTTATCAACTTCCTGGGCGACCAACAGGGCCATGGAAGCCGTACAGCACAAAACCGTGGTGCCGAAATCCTGCAAAAAGGTCATCTGCATTTCCAGGTTTCCCGGCCCGGAAGGGATCGTCATGGCCCCGAATCGTTCACAGCCCAGCTGGAAACCAGCCCCGGCAGTCCAGACTCCATAGCCGACACAGATCTGCACCTTGTCGCTGCGGGTCAGGCCGGCCATTTCATAACAGCGGGCAAACATATCCAGCCAGTCATCAATATCTTTCTGGGTATAGCAGACAACTTTGCGTTTTCCGGTGGTTCCCGAGGAAGCATGAATCCTGACAACCTCTTCGTGGCTGACTGAAAGCATGGGATAAGGATAACCCAGGCGAAAATCATCAGCGGTAGTAAAGGGTAGCCGGCTCAAGTCAGCCAATGATTTGATATCATCCGGTTTAACCCCGGCCTGATCAAGCCGGGCTTTATAAAAAGGCGAATTCCGGTAGGTATGCTGAACAGTCCATTGCAGCCCTTTAAGCTGGAGAGCCTCCAGTTCTGATAAACTTTCAACTTTCGGGGGAAATTTCTTTAAAGCCATCTATTATAACTCCTTGCGCTCAAATTTTAAAACCAGTCCGTAAATTTTCCGTTTCCTGCCGATCAAGGGTCATCGTTTCCACATTAATGACGACCCCATATAATTTTCGGGCCTGATCCGGAGACAGCACCTCATTTCTGACATCCTGAAAAACTTTCTCCGGCGAACGGCCATAGGGCTCACCGTAGCCACCACCGCCGCCAGCCTGCTGGAAGAAAACCGTCCCCTTGGGCACGTTTTCAATCAGGTCTTTCGTTGTTGCCGTATAAACTTTATCCCCGGGATAAATCAGCTTGATAATATTGAGAGTTCCCGGTTTACCACCATGAACCCCGAATGCCGGTTCAATATCACCATCGCCGAAGGTAACCACCCGGGTATTATCACTGCCGATGACAAAACGGGTCTGCACCCCCAGGCCGCCGCGCCATTCGCCGGCGCCGGCGGAATCGCACCAGTATTCATGCTCCAGCAGCAGGTGTGGGGTCTGTTGTTCAAACATTTCATAATCCTGGTCCAGGATGCCCCCGGAGGCGTCAATCATGCCGATGTGATCATAGCCGTCACAGCCTTTGATCGCCCCGGAACCGCCTTTCAAACCCATGAAGCCGATATCCACATAGGGCTCATTTTTCCGGGGATCAATGCCGGTGGTCAGGGCGCACAGCAGTTCGCCCCATTCAGCGGTCACCCGGTCGGGAATCACCGGGCCGAGGGCCCGCATGATGGCATCAGCATTATTGGGGCAGAGGTGATTGCCATAAGTGGTCGCCGCCGGATAACGGGCATTGAGGATGGTCCCTGCGGGAATAATAATCTCTATGGGCCGAACCATGCCGTCATTATGGGGAATATCGGGATTGACCATCTGCAGAAAGGTCAGGATGGTGGCCGAAGCACTGGAAGTAAAGGTCCCATTGACAAAACCGGGAGTCTGGGGATCGGTGGCCGTGTAGTCAAAGACAATCCCATCTTTTTTTACCGTGATTAAAACCCGAATTTGATATTTTGATCCGGGATTTTTGCCATCGTAGAAAACCGTACTCTCTCCCCGGTATTCTCCGGCGGGAATGGCAGCTATTTCGGCCCGCATCATTTTTTCCGTGGCTGAAAAAAGATATTCTTTATGACGCTCAAAAACATCAATACCATACCTTTCCATGATCCCCAGCAGACCCCGTTCACCAACCACGCAACTGCCGATTTCGGCCTTCATGTCTTCGGCAACAATGGGCAGGCGGATGTTGGCAAAAATCAGGTCCCAGACATCTTTCCGCAGCTTGCCCCGTTCATACACT
>DQWO01000057.1 GCA_011042595.1 Pseudomonadota bacterium | reverse complement strand
GGATTGCGTAAATATGTTGGAGCTGATGCAATTCCCGTTGTTCTTAATGGTCTTGGAATCACAATCCTGTCAACATCAAAAGGGGTTATCACTGGTGAGCAAGCCAAGCGGCTGAACGTCGGTGGTGAATACCTTTGTTCAATCTGGTAAGGAGAAATTGCCATGTCCCGTATTGGGAAAAAACCGATCCCTCTGGCTAAGGGTGTTGAAGCCCGGATTGAAGCTGGGATGGTTAACGTCAAGGGCCCCAAAGGGGAGCTGAATCAAGCTATTGTCGACCGGGTTTCTGTGGTTGTTGAGGATGGTAATATCTTGGTGATGCGACAGGGAGATGATCGTCGTTCTCGTTCATTCCATGGTTTAATGCGATCGTTGCTTGCCAATATGGTTGTTGGGGTCAGCGATGGTTTCAGTAAATCCCTGGAGGTTAATGGGGTAGGTTATCGTGCTGAAGTGAGTGGTAAAACACTTAATATGAGCCTGGGATTTGCCCATCAAGTTAACTGTCCGATACCTGAAGGGATTGCGATTCAAGTTGAAAAAAATAAAATCACCGTACAGGGTATTGATAAACAATTGGTAGGGTCTATGGCTGCCAAGATCAGAAGCTATCGCCCGGTTGAGCCCTATAAAGGGAAAGGTATCAAGTATACTGGTGAGCATGTTTTGCGTAAGGCCGGTAAAGCCGGGAAATAGATGGTATTGAGGTGCTAAGGTGAAAATTATAAAAAAAAGAAGCCAGGTGCGGGCGAAAAAGAAACTAAAAATCAGGAGCCGGCTGTCGGGGTCCAGCGAACGGCCACGGCTTAGCGTTTATCGGACTGCCAGGCACATTTATGTTCAGGCTATTGATGATCAGTGTGGCGTTACCTTGGCATGTGCCGGGAGTACCGATCCTGATTTTGATGGGGCCAACGGTGGAAATATTGAAGCTGCCAAGGAGGTAGGGAAAATACTTGCCTCCCGGTTGCTGGACAAGGGAGTAAAAGAAGTTGTCTTTGATCGTAATGCTTTTCTTTATCATGGAAGAATCAAAGCATTGGCAGATGCAGCCCGAGAAGCAGGGCTGAAATTTTGACCGTATTTTCTGCTGAACACTAAGTTTTTATTAACCCCAGTGGATTATATCTGGGATTACAGGAGGTAGATTGTTGGACGCTGCTAAAGTCGGAGAAAAGGAACTTATTGATCGAGTGGTCAAAATAAATCGGGTTGCCAAGGTGGTCAAAGGTGGACGCCGCTTCAGTTTCAGTGCACTGGTGGTGGTGGGTGATGGTAACGGTCGGGTTGGCTTTGGATTGGGTAAGGCAAATGAGGTTCCTGAAGCAGTTCGTAAAGGGGCGGAAAAAGCCAGAAGAAATATGGTGAAAGTTTCCCTTTTGGGTCCAACCATCCCCTTCCAGGTAACGGGTCATTACGGAGCTGGCAGGGTTTTATTGCGGCCGGCATCACCGGGGACTGGTGTTATTGCCGGTGGCGCTGTCCGGGCAGTGCTGGAATCCGCTGGAGTAAAGGACATTCTAACCAAGTGTCTCGGTTCTAATAATCCTCATAATGCCGTACGGGCTACAGTTGCCGGCCTGTTGCAGCTGAAAAGTGCCAGCGAGGTTTCCCGTAATCGGAATAAACCGGTTACGGTAGCATCCCTGGGTTAATCCGGATAATGTCGTAGTTATAGCGTGCAGCTGACAGCAATCAGCTTTCAGTTTAGAAAAGTGATGGTATTAAGTAAATCAGCTACAGAGCAAGCAGCTGATCGCTGAAAGATAAGAGCTTATTAAAAACAGGGTAGTAACGAATGCTGAAAATAACATTAAAGAAAAGTATTGTCGGGCGGTTGAAGAAGCATATTGCTACGGTTCAGGCTCTGGGTTTGCATCGCATCAGCCAATCAGTGGTTCATCGTGATACACCTCAGATTCAGGGGATGATTTCAAGGGTAGCTTACATGGTGGAAGTTGAGCAGCTGCCTGACGATGAGTAATGTTTGACCTTAATGAAATAGTAAATCCCAGTTGATACTTCCTTAGTGAGGATAAAATGGTTGATTTAGCGAGATTGGAAAAAAATTCCGGGACTCGGAAAGAACGACGACGCATAGGTCGGGGTGTCGGTTCCGGTTACCATAAAACTGCCGGACGGGGGCATAAAGGCCAGAAGTCACGTTCTGGTGGATCCATCCCAGTGTGGTTTGAGGGTGGGCAGATGCCCTTACAGCGCCGTGTGCCTAAACGTGGTTTTAAGAATATTTTCCGTACAGAGTACGAGGTGGTCAATGTTCATCAACTGAACCGGTTTGCCGAGGGGGAAACGGTTGATGTCGAAGCATTGCGGGCCAACGGTCTTTTGCGCAGCAAAAATGCCCAGGTAAAGATTTTGGGTAATGGCTTGCTGGCAAAAAAAATAACCGTTAAAGCCCATAAGTTCAGTACTACTGCCCGGGAGAAGATAATTCAGGCCGGCGGTCAGGCAGAGGAGATAGCTCTTGCTTAAAGGCATTGAGAATATCGGCAGTATCCCTGAACTGCAGCGGAAAATCGGCTGGACATTATTCCTGTTGTTCATTTATCGTATAGGGATTCATGTGCCGACGCCTGGCATTGACGGTCAGGCCCTGGCGGCCTTTTTTACCGAGGCCAAGGGAACCCTCCTGGGTATGTTTGATATGTTTTCTGGTGGAGGCTTAAGCCGATTGTCGGTCTTTGCCCTGGGAATCATGCCCTACATCAGTGCTTCCATTATTCTGGAACTGCTGGCCATGGTTGTTCCAACGCTGGAACGGCTGAAAAAAGAGGGTGATGCCGGACATCGTAAAATTGTTTCCTATACCCGTTATGGTACTATCTTGTTGAGTGTGGTTCAGAGTTTTGGTATTGCTGTCGGCTTGGAAAGTATGCAGGGGCCAGCCGGTGAAATGGTGGTTATGTTTCCTGGATGGGGTTTCCGCTTGCTGACGGTCATTACCCTGACCAGTGGTACCGCCTTTATCATGTGGATTGGTGAGCAGATTACCGAGCGGGGAATTGGCAATGGGATATCATTAATTATTTTTGCCGGGATCGTAGCCCGTATGCCGGCGGCCATTATCAATTCCATCAGGTTGATTAAAACTGGTGAAATGAGCCTTTTTATCATGTTGGCTATGCTGGTAATGATGGCGGCAGTAGTGGCTATCATCGTCTTTGTTGAGACCGGCCAGCGACGGATTCCGATACAATATGCCAAAAGAGTTGTGGGCAGGAAGATGTATGGTGGCCAGAGTACCCATCTTCCGATTAAGGTTAATACAGCCGGAGTTATTCCACCTATTTTTGCTTCTTCAATTATTATGTTTCCAGCGACTATAGCCAGTTTTATTGACCTGCCGATCATGAAAAAAATATCGGCGCTTTTTGTTCCTTCAAGCATAACTTATAATATTTTTTATGTTGCTCTCATTTTTATCTTCTGTTACTTCTACACGGCTGTAACCTTCAAGCCCGATGATGTGGCGGATAACCTGAAGAAATACGGTGGCTATGTCCCCGGTATCAGGCCAGGCAAAAAAACGGCGGAATACATTGATCG
>DQWO01000007.1 GCA_011042595.1 Pseudomonadota bacterium | reverse complement strand
GTATTATATATTTCATTTAACACCGTTTTACCCACCTGTCAAATTTCCCCCTCCCCAAATATGGTTTCCCCCCAAGGCTATATATATTAATAAATGAAACATGTTTCACCACCACATCTTCACCAACAAATAGCAGGAAAATATCACATAGTGGCAGGGTGTTGTATGCAGAGGAAAGGTGCAAATGACCAGATAGGGGGAAGATCAGAAATAGTCACAATTATTTCTTACCGGACAGAACAGAATACCCCATCCCAACTGAGTTAAAAATCTCTTTTCGTATTTCGGTGGTAGTTCCTAATAACTCAGGGTCGCTTTTAGTTGGCTTGTCGAGATC
Source organism: Pseudomonadota bacterium (assembly GCA_011042595.1). Lineage (GTDB taxonomy): Bacteria > Desulfobacterota > Anaeroferrophillalia > Anaeroferrophillales > Anaeroferrophillaceae > DQWO01. The sequence continues at coordinate 3,246 of DQWO01000007.1, read as the reverse complement.
GGTTAGGAGAGAGGAAAGGCGGGTAGATAATTCTTGAAGTTCAGCACTGCATCCATGGTTGCTAAATACCCCGAAATGAAACATTTGGGTATCCCGGTGGGTATCCCAGAATGAAAAAAGAAAAGCACCTACCGGATAATCCGTGTAAGTGCTTGATTTTACTGGAGCCGATGAGCGGAGTCGAACCGCTGACCTACTGATTACGAATCAGTTGCTCTACCAACTGAGCTACACCGGCTAAACTGAGGGCAGACCTCTAACATGGGAATTTATCGCAAGTCAAGTGGATATCGAGGATACATCCACCAGGCAAGCCGCACTCTCACCTGACATAAATCACATCAACGAACAATTGGACTGAACTTGGAACCTTCAAGGGTCAGGTTGAACATCAGCCCTTTATTGCTAAAAACGAAACCGACAATAGGATCCTTCATATCTATAGTATTGATATCTCCACCGGTTCCCCATTTCACCAAAGCAACGGAGCCATCCACTCCCACCTTCCATCCTTTAGACTGGCGGAAGTCAGCCAGAGCCTTATTCTGGAGAAAAACCAGAACCACAGATTTTGACTGGGCGCCCAGCTGCAAGCCAATGGAACCGGCTGCGGTACTGTAATAACCAACCGTTTTGCCACCGACACGCAAAGCCCCCTCGCCATATTCCCCACCGACAAAAAAACCGGCTTTAATAACACTGGGAAACACCAGAACGCCTTTGGCTTTCTGCAGAAATTCGGCTCCTCCAGGAACCATCAACTTGAACCGCTGCAGCGTTGCATCAACATTAATGTTAATTTCCGTAGCCGAAGCGGCAAAAGAATGCTGAGGAAGGCAAAAAGTAATGATCAAGAAAAAGAAGATAAAAAATCCGAAAACTGTTTTACCAGAAAAGCTCATATATTTCATTGTCTATACTCCTATACAAGGTAGAATTTTAATTACGTATAATGTATGAAAGTATAGACTAAAAAGCAAGAAAAAACTCTTTTCAGCTAAGCTGAAAATAATATCCTGTAAAGATAAAATTACCTTGACATTTACTGTCGTGGCCCCTACCTTCCATGAGACTAAGAAATCTGTTTTTACTGGAGGTTATCAAGATGAATCAAGCCAAGACAGTCACCCTGATGGTGGGATTAACCGTCCTGTTTGTCCTGGTCGGCAGAATGCTGGGCGGCAACCAGGGAATGGCTTTCGCCTTTATCCTGGTTTCGGCGATGAATTTCGGCTCTTACTGGTTCAGTGACAAAATAGTCTTACGCATGTACAAAGCCCAGGAAGTATCGGAAAGCAGTCATCCAGAACTATTTTCCCTGGTCAGAACCCTGACCCAGAGGGCTGAACTGCCAATGCCGAAAATATATATTATTCCCCAGGACAGCCCAAATGCTTTTGCCACCGGCAGAAACCCTGAGCACGCGGCGGTAGCGGTAACCAACGGCATCCTGCAGCTGCTCAGCCATGATGAGCTGATGGGAGTGCTGGGTCATGAACTAAGCCACGTCAAGCACCGTGACATTCTGATCGGCAGCATCGCCGCGACCATCGCCGGCGCCATCTCCATGATTGCCAGCTTTGCCCGCTGGGGCGCTATTTTCGGCGGCTTCGGCGGCGATGATGACAATGGCGGCAATTTTATCTTTGTCATGATTTTCACCATGATTGCCTCGTTGGCGGCCATGTTAATCCAGATGGCCATTTCCCGCTCCCGGGAATATCTTGCCGATGAAGGCGGTGCCAGGATCAGCGGCAATCCCCATTTCCTGGCTTCAGCCCTGGCTAAACTCGATGCGTATAGTAAACGCCTGCCGATGAAAAAGGCCAACCCGGCCACGGCGCACATGTTTATCGTCAACCCGTTGACCAGCAGTAAAATGAGCAAGCTGTTTTCCACCCATCCGTCCACCGAAGACAGAATCAGGCGGCTGGAAAACATGGTCTGAATAATTTAATGCTCTTGACCGGGTGAGAACCACATTCTCCCAAAGCTCAGGCAATAAAAAGGGGGCTGAAAATCACCAGGCAGACCGGCAGAAAAGATTTTCCCCGGACCGCCGGCACCACTTCTCCCAGGTGGCATGCCTGGAAGGTCCTACTGGACATCGACAACCAGTCAACCGGCATTGACCACAGTCTGGAACAATGCCTTAACCACCATGGAAGAAATCTTGACAACCGCAGTCGAGCCCTGATTACCAACTTGGTATCCGGCACCATCAAGTGGCAGCGGCGTTTGGACTGGATCATTGACAAGCTGTCCAAGCGCAAAAAAGGTCCGGACCCGAAAACCAGAAATCTTCTGCGCCTGGCCCTCTACCAGCTGACTTTTCTCAGCGGCGCCCCCCCTTATGCCGTGGTTTCTGAAACCGTTAAACTGGCCAAGGGTGAAATCCCGGGACGTGAAGGATTCATCAACGGGATACTGCGAACCTACCTGCGAACTGAGCCAGAATCCCTGCTCCCCAATCCCGAAACAGAACCGATTATATTTATGGGAGTCCGCCATTCGCTGCCTGACTGGCTGATCTCCAGCTGGCTGACTGATTACGGTCCCTTGTTGACCGAAAAGCTGTGCCAGCAAGCCAATGATTTTTCCGGCACCACCTTCAGGGTAAATCGCCTGCAGACCAACCGCGATGATTTTCTCGAACTGCTGGCCAGCCAGGAAAATACTGCGGACGCCATAACCACCAGCGAAAACATTACCCGAACATTGTACGCACCGGAGGGCTTTACCGCCAGGCAGGCAGGAGGGCTGCTTTCCTCCCATCATTTTCAGCAGGGAACCATTACGGTTCAGGATGAAGGGGCTCAGCTTATCAGCTATCTGCTTCATCCCACTGCCGGCCAGATTATCCTTGATGCCTGTGCGGCACCCGGCGGAAAAGCCTGGCATCTGGCAGAAATCAGCGGCGACCAGGCCACCATTATCGCCGCTGATATCAGCGAAAAAAGAACCCGGCTGGTGGCTGATACCGGCAAACGTCTGCACCTGAACTCAGTGAAACCTCTGGTTGCCGATCTGCGCCGTCGGCTCCCCCGGGGAACACCGCAGTCCTTTGACTCCATCCTGGTGGACGCCCCTTGTTCCGGCCTTGGCGTCCTTCGCCGGCGAGCGGATCTGCGCTGGCGTAAACAGCCGGGAGACCTGGAGCAGCTGGCTACAATTCAATTGCAAATCCTGAAGAATTGTTCTACATACCTGAAAAAGGGAGGCCGCCTGGTCTACGCCACCTGTACC
>DQWO01000322.1 GCA_011042595.1 Pseudomonadota bacterium | reverse complement strand
GATTACCCTGCTGATCCAACAGCTCCAGCATCCGCAGGCCGGAATGAAAGTTTCCCCAATGGTTTTCAGCCACCTGACGGTGACAGGCACCGCAGGTGTCACTGGGCCTGAACGGCGGCAGATCATCATAGGTATTATCAGCCAGATCATCAGTGGAAGTGATATTAACCAGGGCTCCATTTTCCCGGGTCATCAGAAAAATCTGGTCATGGGCGGTGGAATGATCCACCTCTCCATGACAGACATTACAGTCAACATCAATCCCCGCAGGACCGGAACCGGCGACGATGGCATCGATAACCACCTGGTCCGTACTGCTGTGGCAGGTGGCGCAGGAAAGACCGTGGTTGCTGACATGCTCGGTTACCACGTTATCGGAATGACAGGTCAGACAGTCCGGGCTGCTGATCACCGCATGGTTATGAGCTCCGGCATGGTCGGCATTGGGATGGCAGGCAAAACAATCCACATCGGCACCAGTTGGACCGACACCGGCATTAATGGCGTCAATCACTACCTGATCACTACTGTCGTGGCAAGTCTGGCACTCGAGGCCATGGTTATCAACATGTTCGATTACCACATCATCGCTGTGACAATCGATGCAGTTGCCCGGAGGAATAACCGCGTGGTCGTGGTCGTTCTGATGATATCCAAGATGACAGGCGCTACAGGCAATAATGTCACCGGCCATCCCCTGATCCACCACCGCCCTGACCAGCGGATCGGTCCCCGGCTGTCCGATACCGCTATGGCAGGTGTAGCAGGTCAACTTGACTGTGAGATCATTCTCCAGGCGATTGATGTGAACCGATTGAAGATCAGGTCCGTGACAAAAAACACAAGATGATGGAACTGTCGCATTATCATGTTCAATATTTTCCAACCCATCATCATGAAGATGGATGGTCCGAGTCTCGCTTTCATGACAGAATGCACAATAGACGGTTCCACCACCTAAGCCATAAGCAACAGTTTCATCAATAGCAGGATCTCCAACGCCACCCCCATGCATCGTATGACAATTACTGCAACCAATTCCGGGGTTATGCTCACTGTGAATGTCCGCCTGATGGCAGGCAAGACAATCATCCGGGGTATAATTCTCAGCAACAACCACGGAAGACCAGAAAAAAAATATTGATAATATAATACCGATACATAGCAGGCGTTTCATGATCACATTCATTGTTATCCCTCCAGGCTTTCAATCAACACGATACCTGACATACAATTATTAGCCAATACCCCCCCCAGATTACACTTAATGTTTAATTTGCTAGCACAAAACATACCGCCATAACTGCAAATTACAAACTATTATATCTCTTTAAATCTTAAAAGATTCTAATATGTTAGCAGTCAGGTTAGGAAAAAAACAGGGGATTAAACCTGGAGAAAAAATGACAGGAAGATATAAGTGGGTTATTTGGCATGATAGAATGGGGTGTTCTGGGTTATTTGCCCCTTTTCCACGAAGAGTTTCAGCTGTCATTAATGGAAAACCCGCAATGCCGACAGCCTCGGAACTGGTTCCAGCTTTGGTCCTTGCCCGGAAGTTATTTAATTTCTTGATTTTACGGTGCCACATGCTATTATTTGATATATTTTTGGTGGTTTTACCGTTCACCAGCAACCAGCGGAAAACGACAGTTTTTCAGGTCGGCTTGAAATAGTTATGCCAGAAATCCCCCTCTTGTTCATCTATATCTACAACGGGAAAGGAAAAGCGCCATAGCAGCTCCAACATCCTCATCAACGGCTTTTCATGACCGGCAAAGAAAGTCTTCGACATTCTTCTTTGCAAAGTTGAAACAGCGTAAGGTCAATTTTTCAAACAACCTGAATGAGCGGAAATGACCATGAAAATAAAACGATACATGCAACTTGCCATGCTCTGCATCACCCTCTGCCTGCTATGCCAATGCACCACCACAACTTCCCAATCCACCTATTCAAGGGATAGAAAAGTATACGGAAAGACCCGCGGTGCTTTCAGGCACAGCTGGTGGAATTTTTATGAGCGGGGCATTTCCTTTGCCGATGGCAAATTTTTCAGCGAAGCTGAGGCTGACTTTAAAGAAGCCGTCCAGCAGCGGGAAAAAGACCAGCGCATGGCCCGCACCTACGGGATGCACTTCGTTGACTACTTTCCCCACCGGGAACTGGGCATCGTCTATTATGAAACGGGAAATATGGTCCGAGCAAAGGATGAGCTGGAGTCTTCCCTGAAATCATTCCCTTCGGCAAAGGCCTATTTTTATCTGGACCGGGTAAGAAAAGCGTTGATCGAACAGAGCAAAGTGCAGATATTTCCGCCGACCCTCACTCTTGGTTTCAAAACCCGGAATATCTGGACCAGAGCGGACCCGGTCGTCATTTCAGGCACGGCCAGCGATGAAAACTATATTGCCGGCGTCACCATCAAAGGAATGCCTGTCTTTCTGGAGTCGGCCCAAAAAAAGCTGCCGTTTAAAAAACCCTTGCACCTCGCCCAGGGCACGCATGTCATCAAGGTGGCAGCCAGAAATCTACCGGGAAAAACAACAGCGCAGGAAATCACCATCCACGTCGACCGGGAAGGCCCGGTCCTGTCCCTGAACCGGCTTGATGTCGGCAATGCTGCATCTGGGAGGAAGGTCATCGTTTCCGGATGGATTCACGATGCTGCCGGGGTGTCGGCACTCTCGGTCAATGGCCGCCGCCACCTGATTACTAAAGGAATCAATGTTCCTTTCAAGGTGGAAACCATCATTCAAGGCGACTGCCTCGAACTGGCATCCCTGGATACCCTGAAAAATAAAACCACCGCATCCATCCCCCTGGATTTCAAGGCCTCCCGGCTGTCCCCGGTACTGCTGGCCAGCGCAGACCCCTTTCCGAAAGGCCTGCTGGCCGCCAACATTTTCGGCGGCCCCAAGGACTCGCGTCCACCGGTTATTGCCATAAAAGACTGGACTGACCATCAGACCGTTTTTCTGGATAAATACTATATTGAAGGCCGCGTCAGTGATGAAAACAATATCCAGGCTCTGACGGTCAACAAGGTTCCCATACGGGTACAAAAAGGCTGCTATGTTTTTTTCAGCCATATGCAGCAGCTCGTGGAAGGGAAAAACATTTTGACCATCGAGGCCACCGATCAATTCGGCAACACCACCCAGAAAATCATCACGATTTTCAGGAAGATTCCGGCAGCCCAAAGCTTGAAGCTACGATTAAGCCTGTCGACATGCCCGTTTGAGCAGAAAGGCGCTGTTTCCGGCAACAGTATCGCCTTCCTGGACAATCTCGTTGATTCATTTGTCAACCAGAAGCGCTTTAAAGTGGTGGAACGAAACAAACTCGCGTTGGTGTTGCAGGAACAAAAGCTAAGTCAAACGGCTTTGTTCGACCGGGATACGGCAGTAAAACTGGGTGGCCTCATTGGTGCCCAGTCCATCGTCACCGGATCCATCATTGAAACCCGCAACGGCTTAGAAGTGGTCTCCCGCCTGATCGATACCGAAACCGCCGACATTTTGAGCACCCAGGATGTCTACAGTGAGGCCAAGGATCTGCTGGCTTTACATTTGTTGGCCCAAGG
>DQWO01000199.1 GCA_011042595.1 Pseudomonadota bacterium | reverse complement strand
CTGATAAGCAATTTCGCTTAACTGTTCAGGACCATTTTCATCGAAAAAGGCATTGCTGCCATCAAGATTGAAGAGCGACTGATTTGTGTGCATCCCTGATCCGTTGATGCCGAATACCGGTTTGGGCATGAAGGTAGCGTGCATACCAAATTCCTTGGCAATGATTTTCACTACCCACTTAAAGGTAACCGTATTATCAGCCGCCTGCAATGCATCGGCATACTTGAAATTGATTTCATGCTGGCCTTCAGCCACTTCATGATGGGATGCTTCAATCTCAAATCCCATTTTTTCCAGGGTCTCTATAATTTCCCGTCGACATTCAATCCCGTCATCCTCGGCATCAACACTGAAATAGCCGGCAGTATCCATAGTATGGGTAGTGGGGCTGCCATTCTCATCATAATTAAAGAGGAAAAACTCACATTCCGTTCCCACATTCATGCTATATCCTAGATCTTCGGCTTCCTTCATTACCCGCCGCAAATTCACCCGGGGACAACCTTCAAATGGCGTCCGGTCATATTTGTAAACATCGCAGATAATCCTGGCAGCCGCCTTGCCCTCACGATTACGCCACGGCAAGATACAGAACGTATCATAATCGGGAATCAGATACATGTCAGATTCCTGAATCCGGGCAAAACCCTCAATGGATGATCCATCAAACATAATATTCCCATCCAATGCTTTTTCGATCTGGCTCAATGGAATGGCGACATTTTTCATAAATCCAAAGATGTCGACAAACTGCAGGCGAAAATAATGGATACTTTCTTCTTTAATGATTTTCATGATTTCTTCTCTGGTCATCGTTCTCTTCTCCTTCATGTAAAGTTAAATTTTGAGGCTATATTAAAAGGCATAAAAAAGCTATATTGCCTGACCACCCCGCTGCTCCGTCCTTATACGAATACACTCTTTCAACTCGGTTATAAAGATCTTACCATCACCAATTTCATCCAATTTATCCGGTTGAATTATGGCGGTAATCATCTGCATCTGATATCTCCATCATAATAGACTAATTTAAATTAATCAAACCATAACCATTCTCACCGTGAAGACTGTAATCCATCCCGGATTTTTCCTCATTCTCATTCAGTCGCAGGCCAACGGTTTTATCAACCAGGACGACAATGAGCCCACTAACTACGACCGTATAGGCTATGGTTGCCACAACCGCTTTGATTTAGCAGAGGTAAATCCTCAACATCCCTCGCTGAGATTGCATCGATTGAAAGGAAATCGCTTGGAAAAAGAGTTTTAGGAATCTGTCTGGGAGCCCAGTTGATTGCTGATGTCCTGGGGACATCGGTCCACCCCAATCCCCAGCGGGAAATCGGCTGGTTTCCCGTCTACCCCACCGCGGCGGCCGAGCAATCATCCATCATTGATTATTTGCCCAGGGAATTGGAAATCTTCCACTGGCATGGCGACACTTTTGACATCCCTGAAGGAGCGGACCATCTTATGCGCAGCCAGGCATGTAAAAACCAAGCTTTCATGCTTGGCGACCGGGTCCTGGGCTTCCAGTTTCACCTGGAAACCACCTTGGAAAGTGCGGCCGCCCTGGCAAGAAACTGCGCACATGACCTTCGTCCCGGACCTTTTGTCCAAGATGCTGAAACCATTCTCACGGGAGAAGAACGTTTCAATCGCCTTAATCAGTCCATGGAATCCATCCTGGAATATCTGGCAGGAATTACTGATAATCGGGGACAGATTTGAAATCTGCCCCTAAGGAACGAGTTTGGTAATTTTGATAATGTTCCTATCATCCTAACTCTTCATGATAACTTTGCAGGGATTTCACCAACGCCTCGCCTTTTTTCCGCGCCGCTATCCCTTTGGCGGCAGCTAAAGCGGCAGCTGGAGTGGTAATAAATGGAATCTTGTAGTTAATTGCCGCCTGGCGAATATAAGAATCATCCTCATGGCTGCTTTTGCCTCTGGGAGTATTGATGATCAACTGAATTTCACTGTTTTTTATGGCATCAATAATATTGGGACGACCCTGTTTCAATTTGAAAATCTCTGCGGTTTCAATCCCCTGTTGCCGCAGAAAACGGCTGGTTCCCTCGGTGGCCAGAATTTTAAACCCCTGCCCACTAAACTGTCTGGCCGCTTCAATGACCCCTGGCTTATCCCGCTCGGCCACCGTAATCAACACACTCCCCACTAAGGGCAGGACTGACTGGGTCGCCTCCTGCGCCTTGAAGAAGGCCATGCCAAACGAATCAGCCATCCCCAGCACCTCGCCGGTAGATCGCATTTCCGGACCCAAGACCGGATCAACTTCAGGAAACATATTAAAGGGAAAAACAGCCTCCTTGACCCCGAAATAGCCAACGGGTTTTACCGTCAAGCCTAAATCGGCCAGCTTCTTCCCCAGCATGACTTCAGTTGCATAGCGGGCCATGGAAATATTGCAAACTTTTGAAACCAAAGGTACGGTTCGGGATGCCCGGGGATTGGCCTCAAGAATATAAACCGTATCGTTGGCAATGGCATATTGGATGTTCATCAAGCCAATCACCCCCAGCTCGACCGCTATCTTCCTGGTGTACTCTTTGATGGTTTCAATATGTTTCAACGGAATACTGATGGGAGGGATAACACAGGCTGAATCACCGGAATGGACGCCAGCCAGTTCAATATGCTCCATTACCGCCGGGACCAGGGCATCGGTACCGTCAGCAATGGCATCAGCCTCAGCCTCGATGGCATTTTCCAGGAATTTATCAATCAGAATTGGCCGTTCCGGTGAAATATCGACGGCAGCCATAACATAATGACGCAGCATCTCCTCGTCATGAATCACTTCCATCGCCCGACCACCCAAAACATAAGAAGGCCGAACCATCAGGGGATAACCTATCTTTCCAGCTATCTCCAGAGCCTCAGGCAAAGTACTGGCCATTCCCGATTCCGGCTGGGGAATACCTAGTTTACGCATTATTTGCCGGAATCGGTCACGATCCTCAGCCAGATCAATGCTCACCGGAGACGTTCCCAAAATTTTAACCCCGGCAGCCTCCAGTTCATTGGCAATATTCAGGGGCGTCTGACCACCAAACTGGACAATCACGCCCTCAGGCCTTTCCTTTTCGTAAATGCTCAAAACATCTTCAACCGTCAGGGGTTCGAAGTAAAGCTTATCGGAAGTATCATAGTCAGTAGATACCGTTTCCGGATTACAGTTGACCATGATCGATTCGTACCCGGCTTCGCGGATGGAAAATGCCGCATGAACGCAGCAGTAATCAAACTCAATCCCCTGACCAATGCGGTTTGGTCCTCCGCCAAGCACCATAATTTTGGGCCGGTCACTGACTTCAACCTGGTCCGGAGCATTGTAAGTTGAATAATAATAAGCGGCATCCTCAACCCCGCTTACCGGCACCGGCTCCCAGCCTTCACGGATGCCCAAAGGTATCCTTTGCTTCCGAATATCCTCTTCCGCAACCCCGAGAATCCGGGCCAGATATTTATCGGCAAAACCATCCTCCTTTGCCTGACGCAGTAGATCATCGGGCAACAACTTCCCTTTGTATTGCAGTACCTGCTCCTCCAGTTGCACCAGTTCCCGCATCTGCCCGATAAACCAGGGCTTAATATGAGTAATAG
>DQWO01000278.1 GCA_011042595.1 Pseudomonadota bacterium | reverse complement strand
CGGCATGGCTCTCGCTCATTCTCGCCGGCCGTCCATGGCCGGCTTCCGAGGCGTCCGCCGCGAATCACATCGTGTGATTCGTTCGGCGGCCAATACCGCTATGAGCCAAGCCCGAACATCCTGTAATGTAATCCTGACAATACAAGTCAAAAAGTTGGGGCTGATAGCTAAAACTGAAAGGGTTTATCCATGTTGTGGAACGTTACCACCGCTGAATATCTTCATACCGGACATATGGCCTGTCCCGGCTGCGGGGCATCACTGAGTTTGCGTCATGCTTTGAAAATGTTGGGGGAACAAACTATTGTTGTCATGCCAGCTTGTTGTACCTCCATCATCGTTGGCGGTCAGCCGACGACGGCAGTATCAGTTCCCCTTATCCATGTTCCTTTTGCCACCGCGGCTGCCTGTGCTTCCGGTGTCCGGCGGGCTTTATTGGCCCAGGGACGCCAGGAGGTTACCGTCATGGTCTGGGCCGGAGACGGGGGAACTTTTGATATCGGTCTGCAGGCGATTTCCGGAGCGGCAGAGCGGCACGAAGATTTTCTTTATGTCTGCTATGATAATGAAGCCTACATGAATACCGGTATCCAGCGTTCTTCGGCAACTCCCCCGGGGGCCTGGACGACCACTACTCCGGCGGGCAAAGAACTGGAATATGAGAAAAAGGATATTATTTCCATCATTAAAGCCCACAGGCCAAGCTATCTGGCTACCGCGACTATTGCTTATCCTGAAGACTTTATGGCAAAATTTGCAAAAGCCAAAAAATTGAGCGGTTTTCGTTTTCTGCACTTGCTGGCGGCCTGTCCCGCCGGATGGAAACTGGACTCATCTGCATCCCTGGAGGTAACCCGGCTGGCGGTGGAAACGGGAATGTTCCCGCTCCTGGAGCAAAATGAAGACAATGAACTGCAATTGACCTATGTTCCGAAAACCTATGAACCCCTTGCCAGCTATTTTCGTATTCAGGGTCGTTACAAAAACCTGACCGATGAACAGATCAATTTTTTGCAGGGAGAAGTTCGTTGGCGCAATAAAAAGTTTTTGACGGAAAAAGGTGAAACTTGCGTATAAAGGTCGCGGGGCAAACCCTTTGCCGCCTGCCGGCTTGAGCTTGCCCCGCTATAGGAGAAAGGAGGGAGGGTGGTTGCTTCAGCTATTCATCAAGGTTTATTTAACGGCTTGGAGATAGAAACCAGAAAGAGAATCCTGGCTACCTTGCATTTCCGTTTTTCCCTCAATAAATGTTTTCTTGCTTGTATACTTTTTCTTAACTTTTCATTTATGAGCTTATGCCTTAATTGTGCCGGTGTCCTGCCGGTTTTTGACATCGCTTTTTGCTGATATTGTCCTGTGTTTTTGCTTTTCTTCAGGGGGTTTTGTTGCTGCTGTTGTTCAAACAGGAGCATTTTTTGGTTGGATTTTTTGACTTGTACCTGCAATTGTTCCTGGGTGGTCGGGATGTTTCCCCAGCAATCTGCCAGCATCAATCCGCCTAAAATTCCAATAAGCAGGATAAAGGTCAGAATGCTTTTCTGCGTGAGGGTCAGGATGGGGCCACCGCGAACAACCCTACGAATATCTTCGTAGCTTTTAATGGTGTTGGCTTGGTTGTACATCGTCTCCTCCGTAGTTTATTCATCGGCTGATAATGCTAAATCTTTATAGATGATAGGAGCAACAATGATACCAACCTGAAGACAATTTAAAAATAGCAATAAGTTCAATGGGATATGAAGATGAAGCGAGAAATTAAAAAAATTTAATCGGTGGATTGGCGTACATAATTATGGCTTAAGTTACGGTTTTGTAAAGAAAGTGTCGATTAAGCGGTAATTTTTTTCAGTTGTAATGTCCGGGATGTTTTTTGGGTATTTTTCTTTGTTGCTAACCGGTGTGGTTCCAAGCGTAGGGGAAAACAGTATATGTAGCGTATTCGCTACAACTTATACTGCTTTATGGCGAAAGGTGTTCACATCAATCTGATGTTTTTTGATCAGGTTGTAAAAATCAACCCGGTGACGCCCGGATAGTTGGGCTGCCTGGCTGACATTTCCTTTGGTTATGTTGAGGACGTTGATGATGTAATCACGTTCAAATTGTTTTTTGGCATCATGCATGGTGGTTGCCGGACTCTGGGCTTTACCGGGCAAAACGGGAAACATTTCTTCGGGGTTGATAAATTCACTGTTCGAAACCGCCAGGGCGTACTGGATTTTATTTTCAAGTTCCCTGATATTTCCCGGCCATTGATAGACCAGCATTTTCTGCAGGGTTGTCTGGTGGAAGCCGATGGTGGTGTTTTTATGCAGTTCCTGCCGGTAGTGTTCAAGAAAGTGCTGGGCAAGTAAGGGAATGTCTTCGTGACGTTCCCTTAGGGGTGGCAGGGTGATAGGAATGACATAAATTCGGTAAAAAAGATCCTCGCGAAACTTTCCGGTCTTAACCTGCTGTTCCAGATCCTGGTTGCTGGCGGCTATGATCCTGACGTCAATATCCACCTCCTGATTGGATCCTAAGGGGAACACGCATCTTTCCTGGATAACCCGGAGCAACTTAACCTGAAAGGATGGAGAAGTTTCCGTAATTTCATCCAGGAAAATGGTTCCTCCCTCGGCACGCTGGAAAATGCCGGCATGGTTTTTTGCCGCCCCGGTGAAGGCCCCTTTGGTATAGCCGAATAGCTCGCTTTCCAGTAAAGTTTCCGGGATAGCGCCACAGTTGACGGCGATAAAGTTTTTATGGTTCCTGGGACTGCGGCGGTGGATTTCCCGGGCCACCAGCTCTTTCCCCGTACCGCTTTCACCAAGAATCATGACCGTCGAATTGGAATTGCTGATGGCGCTGATGGTTTTGATAACATTGCGCATGGCCGGACTGGTGGAAATGATCGGCGACTGTTTCTTGCGTGCATCCTCCAGCATGTCCTGTAAGCGCGTGATTTCTGCCCGTAAATGGGATTTTTCGATGGCATTTTTTACCTGGATGGCCAGTTCTTCGGGTTGGAAAGGCTTGGTAATATAACCATAGGCCCCTTCTTTCATCGCCGTAACCGCGTTGGCGATGGTTCCATGGGCGGTGAGGATCAGTACCGGCATGTTTGCATTCAGGGCCAGAATTTCCTTCATCAGGGTCAGACCGTCCATCTCCGCCATCTTCAGATCAGTAATGACCAGGTCAAACTGGTCATTGGCAAACGCCTGAAAGGCCGCCCGGGGTGAGCGGTGGCCCACAACGGTATAACCAATGGATTCAAGCCTTATTTTCAGGACTTCAAGGATATTCTGATCATCATCAACCAGCAGAATTCTGCCGGATTCGGGCACTGTATTCATTGTTGATGCTTTCTTGTGAAAAAAGTCAGAAAACTGATGGCACAGTAAACGCTTCATATTCGAGGCATGCAAAGTCTGAGGCATGAGGCGTACTTTACCGTACGCCGCAATAACGAAGGCTGTAGCATAACAAAGAAGATGAAGTGTTTACAAAGCCAGCATACTCATTCCGTATCGATCTTCATTATAGCTTTAATCTTTTCCCTCAGCTGTTGATTTTTCTTCTGCAGTTCTTTGTAGCTTTCTTCCAGGGAGTCCGTCGAGGTCTGCAGTTTGCTGCAGGCATTCTGGTTGTTCATGATT
>DQWO01000239.1 GCA_011042595.1 Pseudomonadota bacterium | reverse complement strand
CTGCCTCCGGTGGAAGTCAGAGCCAGGCGCAGGGGAATTTTCCAGTCCCCGAAAGTCGCCCCTTCCTCATTGACCAGTTTCACCCCGTTGCTGGCATGGGCTTGATGACAGGCACGGCAGGAACGCCCTTTGCGCCGATTGGCCACATGAAGATAATGAAGATTCTGTTTGCCATTGCGAAAATCCGTATAAATAGTAGTATCAGGAAAGCGCAGGAGGTTAGGTTCATGGCAGGAAAGGCAGAAATCGTAGGTTCCATCCCGATAGGGAGCATAAAAAGATTCCGGATAGCTGCCGGTCAGCAGGCGAGAATTCTCCGATCCGTGGGGCTGATGACAGGCGGAACAGCGGCCCTCGGCCAGGGGGCCATGAAGATGTTTTTTCCCCGCAATCTCGGTTTTGATGTTTTTCAGCGGTTTGGCCTTGCGGCGGTCATCCCGGCCATGGCAGGTAAGGCAGAGATCCATTTCCTTCTCCTGCAGCAATCCCGGCTGGGAAGAGAAATGGGAGGCATGGCAGTTACCGCAACGATCATCCTTATAGAGTGCCAGGTGTTTTACCTTTGATTTTTTATAGTTCTGCCCCACCTCCTGGTGGCAGGAGAAACAGAGATCAGGATATTTTTTCTGGAGCAGCCGGGCCTGAGAGGAACTATGGGGTGCATGGCAGGAAGTACATTTTTTAGCGGTAAAGGGCTGATGAAGAACCGCCGCCTCAGGCGCAGATAACTCCTGATGGCATGACAGGCACAACTTTCGTGAAGGTTGGCGTAACAATGCCGGCTGATCTGATGCATGGGGATTGTGACACTGGGTGCAGGCACCGGAACCGACGGGACCATGGACATATTTTCGGCCAAATTCATCTTCTTCATGGCATTCCAAGCACAATTTTTCCTGGCTGTCTGTTACCTCCAACAGGGACGGTCCGGCACCACCATGGGCCTGGTGACAGCTCAGGCAGTCTCCTTCTGCCACCGGGGCATGGGTAACTTTTCCCTTTGGCAGGGGATCATGACAGTTGGCACACAAAGCTGCTCCTGCAGCCACCAGGGAAAAGGTTTTCCCACCGCCCTTACGGGGATGCTCGGGAACCTGCCGCTGGTGACATTCCAGGCATTCACCCTCGGCCACCGGAGCATGAGGACGAGCTATACGGGCAAGATCCTGGTGGCAGTCGGCAGTAACACATGAAGCAAACCCTTTTCCCATGCCCGGTCCCATAAGCAAAAGCAGTATCAGCAGCAGGGAAACCAGAAAACCAGTGGTATCCACAACTCTATCTTTTTCCATCAGCGTCCACCAATCCGTATTTTTTCATCCGATAACGAAGAGTATCACGGCTCATGCGCAGACATTCAGCCGCCTTGGTCTGGTTGCCACTCCAGCGATTCAAGGACATCTTGATCAGCTCTTTCTCCACCTCTTCCATTGAGATACCGTCTTTTGGCAGCTTGAAATTCCCCAGGCTGAAACAATCATCAGCACCAGCTCCCTCTTCGGCAACCGGGCTCTCCGTTGTCGAGGCCTTCTCCCGGCAACCGGTAATCTCGCCGATCAGATGATCAGAGCTCAAGATCCGGCCCTCTTCCAGCATCATGGCCCGTTCTATGGTGTTACTCAATTCCCTGACATTCCCGGGCCAGTCATAATTCATCAGCAAGGACATGGTCTGGGCATCAACCTCTTCAACATTGCGACCATATTCATGATTGAATTGATCGACAAAATAGTTGACCAAGTGGGGAATATCCATTTTTCTTTCACTTAATAGAGGAAGAAAAATGGTCATCGCGTTAATGCGGTAAAAAAGGTCGGCACGGAATTTACCCTGTTTAACCAATTCGGGTAAATCCTGGTTGGTGGCGGTAATGATACGGGCATCGGTAATCATATCGTTTTCGCCACCCAGGCGTCGATAGCGCTTATTCTCAATAACCTTGAGGATTTTTGCCTGCATGCCTAGAGGCATATCTCCCAGTTCATCAAGAAAGACTGTACCACCTTTGGCCATTTCAAAAATACCCTTCTGTTTCTGGGACGCATCGGTATAGGCACCCCGCTCATGGCCAAAAAGCTCGTTTTCCAACAAAGTTTCGGGAATTGCGGCACAGTTTACTTCAATAAAAGGTTCATTCGCGTGACTGCTGTGCAGATGAATCGCCCTGGCTACCAATTCCTTTCCTGTGCCGCTGGCCCCCGTAATCAGGACGGTTTTATCATCGGCATCAGCAACGACCTTTATCATTTTAAAAACTTCAATCATTTTCGGACAGCTGCCAACCAGGTTGTCACTTTCAAATTTTTTCCGCAATACCTGTCGATAATAGGCATTTTCATCCCGCAAATGACATTTTTCAAAGGCCTGTTTTACCGAATGAAGAACATCCTCAAGATTAAATGGTTTGCCGACATAGTCTTCTGCCCCAAGTTTCAACGCCTTAACCGCCGAATCGGCATGTGAATGGGCAGTTATCATAATAACCACCAGATCCTGGTTTTCTCCTTTAAACTGTTGCAGCAGATCCATGCCATTCGCATCCGGCAAACAGATATCAAGCAGCATCATATGGGGCTGAAATTCCTTGAATTTTGCCAGTGCTTCGCCACCATTCTCGGCAGATTCAACTATGTATCCGTCATCAACCAGCATTTGAGTTAAAGACCAGCGAATCAGGTGCTCATCATCAACTACCAGAATGCGTTTCTTCGTCATCTACTCTTCTCCCTGACATCACAGGCTGCCATAACAGCAGTCAAAATCATTTATCCCAGAAGACAGCTCAAGATTAAGATCATAAGTAACAGGCTAACCGGAATAAAATCAACCAGAAAAATGGCATTCGCTTTCAGCAAGCAAAAATCATGCAAGCACAAAAAATAAACGGGAATTCGTGATACTATTACTACATAAAGCATCACGAGTCACAACAAATAAACGCTATAAAACCATGGAGCTGGTACAAAAAATCGGGTTATTTGACTCACAAATAGGGCATTTAACCCACTGGCACAGGTCAAATGAAACACCTTCACAAAATCATTCCTTGATGATACTAACAATCTGGTAGATCAACTCACGGCACAATCATTGCTAACTCTCTGGAGCGGTCAACCACTGAAAAACTCTCATGAGTATCAAAATAGCAAATTAATTCCAGGGAGGAAAATAAGATGAGAAAGTTTTCCGTTGTCACAAGGCTGCTGATGCTGACCTGCTGCATCTGTCTGATCAGTATAATTTCATCCATCAATGTAGTTCAGGCCGGCGATCAGCTCAGCAATTCCGACTGCATTAAATGTCACCAGGAAGCTCCCATGGACATTGCCGCCCAGGGTGGTGCCCATAAAACCGAAATTGGTTGCATGGATTGTCACCAGGGGCATCCTCCCACAGTCCGGGATATCATCCCATCCTGCAATGACTGTCACAGCGGCAGTTCCCACTTTGAGCTCGACAACTGTCTCAATTGTCACTCAAACCCCCATGCACCCCTGGTGTTAAAACTGGCTAAGGATATCACCGGACCCTGCCTCACCTGTCACCAGGGAGAAGGGACACAGTTGCAGGAAAACAAAAGCTTTCACAGCACCATGGCCTGTACGGCCTGCCACCAGGAACACGGTAAAGTACCTGACTGTCTAAGCT
>DQWO01000310.1 GCA_011042595.1 Pseudomonadota bacterium | reverse complement strand
AATTCCAGCGCCCGTTTTACGGTTAATGCCAATTCTTTAACTTTAAATGGTTTTGACATGTAATCAAAGGCTCCCATGCGGATATGATCAAGAGCCATGTCCAGTTGGGCAAAACCACTGAGAATAATGATCGGGATGATCGGGTGTTCCTGGGCGACAAAATTGACTACTTGATCCCCTGATACTTTTGGCATTTTCAAATCGCAGATGATGGCTGCAAGTTCATCATGTTTTTGTTTGATTATTTCAATTGCCTCTTCTCCGTCAGTCGCGGTGCAGGTCTGATAGTCGAGGCTTTCAAGAGAATCAACCAGGATCTCACGGATGTCTTCTTCATCATCAACAATAAGAATCTTTTTTTCTTGTAATTCCATTTTAAATAACCATTTTAGATTAAAATTTAGATTATTTCAGCATTGTCCGATATGCTTTTTGCATTGCAAGAACTTAAGCGGACACCGCTGAAATTATTTATCAGTTTTCCGGGAACCTATCAATGAATTCCGACATGTTGAAAAATCATATCATATCGGCCGGCCTGCTGAAGGAACAGCTGCAGAAAATGCGGCAGGACGGAAAAAAAATTGTTTTTACCAATGGTTGTTTTGATCTGCTCCACCCCGGCCATGTCAGCTATCTGGAGCAGGCACGGGCTTTAGGGGATGTGCTGGTAGTTGCCATAAACTCTGACCAGTCGGTGCGCCGGCTTAAAGGGAATGACCGGCCTATTCTCGACCAGAATATCCGCAGTATTATGCTGGCCGCTCTCCGCTGGGTGGATTATGTGACCATCTTTGATGATCCTGATCCTTTAAAGCTCATTACTTTGCTTGAACCGGATATCCTGGTTAAAGGTGGTGACTGGCGGCTGCAGGATATTGTCGGTCGTGAGCTGGTGGAAGCCCGGGGCGGTCAGGTATTCAGTCTGCCATTTGTCGGCTCCTATTCCACCAGCAAGATTATTGCTGAAATTGTATCTCGATTCTGCCCACCGGGGTAATAAGTTATCATTACCCTTGTTTGAGCTCAGGGTCGGTTGACGGGCGGAAAAAGCACCAATCGAATGTGCAAACAGATTTTCGTTATAGGGCATCATAACCACCGAGTTCCGGCGGCTTTTTTTTAGTAGCTGCAGGAGACTGCTTATCTTCTTGCTGGATAGAGGATTTTCATTTTTCCAGTCAACGGCCTGCAATTTGAAAACCACCTGCTGCTTGCCTCTATCCAGAATATTTCCTGCTTTAAATAATCTTTGCATCAGTTCTTCAAGCTCAGTTTCTGAAGTAATATTCAACTCCCGGCTGATTTGTTGTTGATAGGCCATAACAAAGAAATAGTCCGTGGTTGAAGAACTGAGAACCTCGGGTATTTCGGCAAACCACGCCTTACCCCATTGGGGATTGAGCAGGGTTTCATAGTGAATGTTCCGGGCAAAAATAAGGTTTTGGTTTACTTGGCGGCAGGCGGACATGATGGCATTGCTCAGGTTCTGTAATGCTCTGGCTTTTTTATCGCTCCACTTCCAGAATGTCGGTTTGTAACCGGTAATCCCATTTTTGTTCACCGTAAAATTATAGAGAGTGTCCGGCTCTGGATAAAAACCTTTCCCGTTCTGTTTGGGATGGAACCCTTCTGTATGTCTGAGCTCCAGATCATCCTGAAACATGATGCCATCTATGGGATTGGCTGCTAGATCGCGATAAAGAGCAATGAGAAACTCCTGGTTTTCATGTGCTGTCGGATCAAGGGTATCAGTGGGTTGGCAGCTCCGGCTTTGGAGGTTATAGTGGTAAACTTTGGGAAGTGGTTTATGATGGTAATTGGCATGTAAGGTGGTCATCCAGGCAAAAACCCGCAACCTTTCAGCATGGGCATCCTGGCAGATATCGGGTAGCAGGTTGCTGATGACTGGTGCCTGGCTGGTGTCGAAATATACTCCTTCTTTTGGAGTTGTGGTACTCAGTTTACCAATATGGTGATAACGATCGGAACAGTTCTGGAAAACCCGCACAATAATGGTATTGAAACCGCTGGTACGTAACTGGGCGAAAAGGTAACGGCGTTCCTCCCGGGTTTGTGGTTTAAGGATTGATATCTGAGCTCCAATTATTGGCGTTTGAGGCCGGGCATGGCTGATAGACGCCTTGCCGAATAGCATCAGGGTGCAACTGAAAAGTATCAAAAGTGCAGACATGGCTGATTTGTTTATGGTCATGGTCATCAATTCTCTTTCGGAAAAAGAATGGCCGGCAATTCGGTGATATTGTCGATCTCAGCTACTGATATAGTCACCTTATCGGCAGAAGCAAGATTATTTTTAGGGATTATTGCCCGGGTGAATCCGAACTTCTGGGCTTCATTCAGACGTTGTTCCAGAAAATTTACTCGCCGGATTTCACCGGCCAACCCGACTTCACCCAAAAGCAGGGTAGTGGCAGGGATTGCTTTATCCAGGTAGCTTGACAATATGGCTCCCATCAGTCCCAGATCGATAGCCGGTTCAATGATTTTCAGCCCGCCGATAACGTTGAGAAAGATATCCTTATCTCCTAAAAGGAGATTAAGCCGTTTTTCCAGGACGGCAATCATCAACGATGCCCGACCTTTATCGATTCCCAGGGTAGTTCGGCGGGGGATTCCAGCCATGGTTGAGCCGGAGACCAGTGCCTGGATTTCAGTCAGAATCGGGCGTGTTCCTTCCATGGTTGCGGTGACCAGGGAGCCGGCCAGATCTGCCGGTCTTTCGGCCAGAAAAATATGCGATGGGCTGTCCACCCCCTGTAGTCCGCTGCCGGTCATTTCAAAGACACCAATTTCATTGGTGGAACCGAACCGGTTTTTAACTGCTCGCAGGATGCGGTAAGGGTGTTGGGTGCCGGATTCAAAGTAGAGAACCGTGTCTACCATATGTTCCAGGATTCGGGGTCCGGCGATAGCGCCTTCCTTGGTTACATGACCGATTAAAAACAGGGGGATGCCGGTTGTTTTTGCCAGGTTAATCAAATGGGCGGTTGCCTGGCGGATTTGCGAGACTGAACCTGGCGGAGATGTGCTTTCCGGGGCGGTAACTGTCTGAATGGAATCAATTACCAGCGCTTTTGGTTTCAGCTCAAGTGAATGTGAAATTATCGTTCCCACTTCCGTGGCGGCCAGTAAATAGAGGGTTGGGGCGTCAATCTGTAACCGTTCACTTCTCAGTTTTACCTGTCCGGGTGATTCCTCACCGGTCACATACATGGTTTTTTGACCATTGGCGGAAAGGTTGGCCAGCACTTCGAGCAGCAGGGTGGACTTTCCGATTCCCGGATCACCACCAACCAGGGTGACGGCCCCGGGTACAATTCCACCGCCGAGTACCCGATCAAACTCGGCAATTTTAGTTTGCCCCTGGATGGGGGGAGTGTTTTTGATTTCCGCTAATGACTTTGGATGACTGCCTTTGTTTAAGCTGGCCAGTTCGGGGAAAGTCACCGGTTCATCCGTGGCTTCACGTTCTTCAACAAAGGTATTCCATGATTCACAGGATGGGCATTTCCCCAGCCATTTTGGTGACTGGTGCCCGCAGGATGAACAGTAAAAAGTGGTTTTCGCCTTTTTTTTCACCATCATAAGTTTCCAAATACCTTAAAAATGTTGTTTACGAAAATGAATATT
>DQWO01000358.1 GCA_011042595.1 Pseudomonadota bacterium | reverse complement strand
TAAATAGTCGTTGACAAACAGCCGGCAAAAGTTTACTTTGCCAGTTCACTGGTAAACATCAATAAAAATTATGTATAGTACAGCTAAATCGCCAGGTTAGGTGATGGTGTGGAGAGGATGAATGGCAAAGGTCCAGATTGATCAGGAACGTTGCAAGGGTTGTGCTCTTTGTGTAATGGCCTGCCCTGAAGATGTTCTCAAAGTGGGAGAAAGTTTAAATTTAAGTGGATATTACTATGCTGTGGTGATCGATCCTGATGGTTGCATCGGTTGTGCGCAATGTGCTGAAATGTGTCCGGATCTGGCCATTACAGTGTGGAGGTAGTAGATATTATGACGGCATTAAAAAAGGTTTTTCTCAAGGGTAATGAAGCCATCGCTCTGGCGGCCATCAATGCCGGCTGCCATTATTATTTTGGTTATCCCATCACCCCACAAAATGAGATTCCCGAATATATGGCCAAACATCTGCCGGAAGTCGGAGGAGAATTCCTCCAGGCTGAAAGTGAAATTGCTTCCATAAACATGATGCTGGGAGCCGCTGCAACCGGAGTCAGGGTAATGACCTCCTCCAGTGGTCCGGGGATATCCCTGATGCAGGAAGGTTTTTCTTATATAGCTGGGAATGAGCTCCCGGGCGTGGTGGTGAATATGAGTCGCCAGGGTCCGGGTCTGGGAGGGATTAACGCTACCCAGGGAGATTATTTTCAGGCGGTTAAGGGGGGAGGCCACGGCGATTACCACCTTATTGTTCTTGCTCCTCATACTGGTCAGGAATTGTATGATTTGACCATCAAGGCTTTTGAACTGTCAGAGAAATATCGTTGTCTGACCATGTTGCTTGGGGATGCGGTGCTGGGGCAGATTAAAGAACCCATCAATCCCTGGAAGCCGGAAATAACTGCTGGTGATCCTGATCGAGATTGGTTGATTACCGGTGCTAAAGGCCGTCAGCCTCGGCTGATTAAATCTCTTTTTCTGGCGGATGGAGAGATGGAAAAACATAATTGGCGTCTGCAGGAGAAATATCGGCAGATGACTGCCAATGATGTCATGGTGGAGACCCGCTTTATTGAAGATGCCCGTCTGGTTCTGGTTGCTTTTGGCAGTATGGCCAGGATCGCTAAAACCGCTATTGACCAAGCCCGGGAAGAAGGAATGAAGGTTGGTTTGATTCGCCCCATAACCCTTTATCCGTTCCCGGCTGCAAGTTTTAAAAATCTATCGGAATCAGTATCCCGGGTTTTAACCTGTGAGATGAATACCGGCCAGATGGTTGAAGATGTGCGGCTGTCGATAGATAGCAACATTCCGGTTGATTTCTATGGTCGTCCCGGTGGTTCCGTGCCCACCCCGGAAGAGATTTTTGATCGTCTTCAGCAGGCTTATGCTGAAGTTGAACAATAATATGGAGTTATTATGAAACAGGTGGTTAAAAGACCGGCATCCCTGACTGAAAAACCCTTTCATTTTTGTCCCGGATGTCATCATGGTATTGTGCATCGGCTAGTGGCCGAAGCCCTGGACTTTTTTAATCTCAGGGAAAAAACCATTGGTGTGGCTTCGGTTGGTTGTTCTGTCTTTCTGTATGATTATTTTGCCGTTGATGTTATCGAGGCACCCCATGGACGGGCTTCGGCGGTGGCGACCGGGACCAAGCGGGTATTGAAAGATCAGATTGTTTTCACCTACCAGGGTGATGGTGACCTAGCTGCTATCGGTACGGCTGAAATCATTCATGCTGCTAACCGCGGTGAGAATATTACGGTCATATTTGTTAATAATTCCATCTACGGGATGACTGGCGGCCAGATGGCCCCCACAACCATGCTGGGACAGCGCAGTACCACCACCCCCTATGGCCGTGATTATCATCGTGATGGTTATCCGATCAAAATGACCGAGATGCTGGCAGCCCTTGAGGGGCCTTCATTGGTAGCCCGGGTTGCCGTAGATAAGCCTGCCAATGTGAAAAAAGCCCGCAAAATTATCCGCCAGGCTTTTCAAATGCAGGTGGAAGACAAAGGTTTTTCTTTTGTGGAGGTTTTATCCGCCTGTCCGACCAATTGGGGTATGACCCCTCAGGAGGCGACTAAACGGGTTAGTGACGAAATGATTCCGTATTTCCCCCTGGGAGTGCTGAAGCAAAAAGATGTGGTGGATGTGCTGTGAAGAGAAGGAGTGTTTGATGCATTATGATGTGATTATGGCCGGTTTTGGCGGGCAGGGAATCATGCTGATCGGGAATCTGCTGGCCTATGCCGCCATTCGCGAAGATAAAAATGTTACTTTTTTACCTTCCTATGGGGTGGAAATGCGCGGGGGGACAGCCAACTGCTCAGTGGTGATTGATGAGCGGGATATAGGCTCTCCGGTGGTTGGACGACCATTATCATTGTTAATAATGAATCGTCCATCGCTGATTAAATTCGAGCCGCGGATGAAACCGGGTGGAGTATTGATCCTTAATTCATCTTTGGTGCCGGTTGCCGAGTCTAAAAGGGATGATGTTGATTTGGTCCCTTTGCCTTTAAATCAGTTGGCTCAGGATGAACTGGGCAATGATCGGTTGGCTAATATGGTGGCGTTGGGTGCCTATGTAAAAAAGACCGGGGTAGTTTCCATAAAGGCGGTTAAAGATGCCCTTGAAGATGCCCTGAATCCAAAATATCATAAAATGATTCCCCTGAACCAGCAGGCTATTGAATTGGGAGCGGCCAAAATCTAATTGGTTGATACATGGAGATGCTGATGAATGCGGTAAATGGATACACTGAAACCATGAAAGTATGTGAAAATATCAAGACTATCAGGGAAAAGCAAGGACTGTCCCTGCAGGAATTGGCCGGGAGGACTGGTTATTCAACCGCCGTGCTTTCCCAGATTGAAAATCACCTGGAGTCGCCTTCTCTTGGAACTATGGTTCGTTTAGCCAAAGCACTTCATGTCCCCATCGGCAGTTTTTTTAACCGGGAAGAAACGGAACCGTTCACAATTATACGCCAGGATGAACGGCAGACAGTTTCCCGCTTTGCTTCCAAAGAAGGGGTGAACTATGGATATACCTATGAATCCCTGGGGGTGGGTAAAAAAGACCGGCAGATGGAGCCGTTTTTTTTAACCCTGGAGCCGGCGACGCTGCCATCAGATGCCAGTTCCTCCCATGAGGGCGAAGAGTTTATCTATGTCCTGGAAGGCGCTATCGATGTGACTCTCTGGGATCATACCGATGTGCTCAGTGCGGGTGACAGCATTTATTATGAATCATCCATTCCCCACCGGGTTCAGTGCCACGGTGATTCCCCGGCGAAAATTCTGGCGGTTATACATCCGTAGGATCCGGTATCAAAAATAGTTTTTTTGCCTGATTATCGCTTCATTCTCAGCTTATACTTTCCTGGAGGGGAGTCCCCCATAACCAGAGCGTTGATAAAACCAGCCCGAGAGACAGTAACAACAACCATCTTTCTCTACCGCAAACCAGCAGATGTAATCGCAATTTTTCCTGACACTCCGCTACCGTCTTTCAGCGCTATCAGCTAAGGCGGGCTTAACGCCCGCAACCCAAATTAAGATATCAGGATGTTCCGGCATGGCTCTCGCTCATTCTCGCGGCACATCGTGTGCCGCTCCGAGGTGTGTGCCGCGAATCACCGTCGTGGTG
>DQWO01000300.1 GCA_011042595.1 Pseudomonadota bacterium | reverse complement strand
GTCCAAAGGACGCGATAGAATTGACAAAGGTCTATGACTATGTCGATTATCACCGGGAAGATTTTATTTTTGATATAGAGAAGCTGAAAAATCCCGAAAAGTTTATTTTCACCGGGAAATAATTTCGATTAAGTGTGGGGTTTATCCATGGAATTGATCATTTTACTCCTATGTGGTGGTTTGACAATTATCGCCTCTCTGCTGGTGATATTTACTCGAAATACAGTTCACAGCGCTCTGTGGATGGTTACCTCTTTTTTCTTTATGGCAGTACTTTACCTCCTGCTGCGGGCCGAGTTTATCGCCATTTTACAGATTATTGTCTATGCCGGGGCCATTATGATGTTTGTTATCTATGCTATCATGATGTTGAACCTCAGGCAGGAGGAACAGGGGCCGGTACGTAAAACCAAGGTAGTTGGAGTGGTTCTGCTGCTGGTACTTTTCCTGGAGCTGATGGTTGTCGGGGTTGGCCGGGGATTGCTGGCCATTAAAGGACCGGTTACCGATCAGTTGATGGCCAAATTTGGCCATGTCGCGGTGCTGTCAAACTTTCTTTTTTCCGATTACGTTCTGCCCTTTGAGTTAGCTTCCATTCTGCTTACCGCCGGGGTTGTCGGGGCCGTTGTCCTGGCCAAACAGAAAAGCGAATAAGGTGAGGTGTATACCATGGTAGCATATCATAATTTATATCTGGCTCTGGCAGTTGTTCTTTTCACCATCGGAGCTATTGGTGCGATAACTCGCAGGAATGCTATTGTTGTCTTCATGTGCATTGAAATTATGCTTGGAGCGGTCAATCTTGCTTTTATTACCTTCAGCCGGGCCAATCAGTCGGTGGAAGGCATTTTCATGGTCATGTTCATTATGGCGGTAGCGGCAGCAGAAGCAGCCGTGGGTTTGGCCATATTTGTCCTTATGTATCGTAAACGTGGAACTATTAACGTTGAGTCATTAAACCTGATGAAATGGTAGCAAACGTATACAGTGCTTGATTTTTAGATCGCAGGATTGATCAGTAGAGATAAAACAGGAGAGGGACATGTTCGATAAAGTATGGTTGATTCCCATTTTCCCTATCATTGGTGTGCTCGTTAATGGGTTGCTGGGGCGACGGTTTGAAAAAATCAACAAGAGCATCATACATTGGGTGGCCTGCGGTGCAGTAGCGCTCTCCTTTATTGTCACCTGTATTCTATTTTTCCAGATGCTGGGTCTGCCTGCCGACCAGCGACTTTATGAATTTACCTGGTTCAAGTGGATCAACAGCGGGGTGCTGCATTCTTATGTGGCCTATCAGATAGATCCTTTATCCATGATGATGTGCCTGTTTGTCACCGGGGTCGGATTTCTGATTCATGTTTACTCCATTGGCTATATGTCGACGGAAGAAGGTCGTGAGTACCGGTTTTTTACCTATCTTAATCTTTTTATGTTTGCGATGATCAACCTGGTGCTGGCCAATAATTACCTGCTGCTTTTCCTCGGTTGGGAAGGAGTTGGTCTTTGCTCTTACCTGTTGATCGGTTTCTGGTTTTCCGAAGAAGCCAATGCCATCGCCGGTAAAAAAGCTTTTATTACCAACCGAATTGGGGATTTTGGTTTTATTCTAGGCTTGCTTCTGCTTTACACCAGCCTGGGAAAACATGGTATCTGGACCCTGCAGTTTTCAGAGGTCTTTACTCATGTTCATCTTTTGTCACCCCAGGTGGCGACGGCCGTATGCCTGCTCCTGTTTGTTGGTTGTACGGCCAAATCAGCCCAGATACCGCTTTATGTCTGGCTGCCGGATGCCATGGCCGGTCCCACACCGGTCAGTGCTTTGATCCATGCGGCGACCATGGTTACCTCCGGGGTATATATGGTTGCCCGTTCTAACATTCTTTATTCCATGTCACCTTTTGCCATGGGGGTAGTGGCGACCTTTGGCGCTTTGACCGCACTTTTTGCCGCCTCCATCGGGCTGGTGCAAAATGACATTAAAAAAGTGCTGGCCTATTCAACCGTCAGCCAGTTGGGCTATATGTTCTTGGGGCTAGGGGTTGGAGCCTATGCTGCCGGCATGTTCCATGTTTTAACCCATGCCTTCTTTAAGGCGCTGCTCTTTCTTGGTTCCGGTGCCGTGATCCATTCCATGCATCAAGGCCTGCACAAAGTTCATTCCCATGCAGATGCGCAGGATATGCGCAATATGGGTGGGCTGAAATCCAAGACTCCCATTACTTATGTGACCTTCTTGATTGGTACGTTGGCGATTGCCGGGATTCCCGGTTTCTCAGGCTTTTTCAGTAAGGATGAAATTCTCTGGAAGGCCTACAGCAGTCCCCATGGCCATTTCCTCCTCTGGTTGATTGGTGCCATTGCTGCCGGTATGACTGCTTTTTATATGTTCAGGTTGGTATTCATGACCTTTTTTAATGAAAGCCGGGTACCTGACGGGGCCGATGAGCATCTGCATGAATGTCCTAAGACGATGACTGTTCCGCTGATGGTTTTGGCTTTCTTTGCGGCGGTGGCTGGTTATCTTGGAGTCCCCCATGCTTTGGGGGGCAGCAATCGGATTCATCACTTTCTCGATCCGGTTATGGGAATCGGGCCAGGTAAACTGCTGCATAAAGCTGGTGGTACCATTGCCCATGGGGCTCACGCGGCAGCGGAAGCAGTTCATGGCGCCGGGATGCATCATGCGGCCGAGCATGGTTCCATGTTTGCTGAGTACCTGCTGATGGCAATATCGGTAACTATCGCCCTGCTGGGAATTTTTCTGGCCTATACCATGTATATTAAAAAGCGGGATATTCCGGAAAAGCTGGCCAACAGCTATCCTTTCCTCTATCGCCTCTTGCTTAACAAGTGGTATGTGGATGAATTGTATGAATTGACGGTTATCAAACCTCTCCATGGCTTTAGTATCCTGTTGTGGAAAGGCGTTGATGTGGCTATCATCGATGGCATTATCAATGGGGTGGCCCGGATTGTCGGCTGGTTCAGCGGGGTTGTCCGCTACATCCAGTCAGGATATGTCCAGAGCTATGCGGTATCGGTGGTGCTGGGGACCGTGGTGCTGGTTATATATTATTTCATCAGGGCCATATCTTAAAGCAGATTGCGCTCCGCACGACTTTAGAAAATCCTAAGTTCCTTTCAGGTTAAGGAGATTTGTAGATGAATCAGTTGAGCTTTCCGATTATCAGTCTGGTGACTTTTTTTCCGATTTTCGGTGTCCTTATTTTGTTGATGATTGATAAGGAGAGCGAGGATATCTTGCGCGGAACCGCGGTTGCTTTTACGGTCATTGAGTTTTTTATCTCCCTGCCGTTGATTTTTTATTTTAATAATGTCACCCATAACATGCAGTTTGTGGAATTAATCCCCTGGGTTAAAAGTTTTGGCATTAATTATCATATGGGAATTGACGGCATCAGCCTCTGGCTTGTTATTCTGACAACCTTTCTGACGCCAATCTGCGTACTTAGTTCCTGGTCCTATATTCAGAAATACGTGAAGGAATACATGGTTTGCCTGCTGTTACTGGAAACGGCCATGCTCGGGGCGCTGGTATCCCTGGATCTGATTCTGTTCTATGTGTTCTGGGAATTGATGCTGATTCCCATGTATCTGCTGATCGGAGTATGGGGTGGTCCGCAAAAGATTTATGCCGCGGTCAAGTTTTTTAT
>DQWO01000207.1 GCA_011042595.1 Pseudomonadota bacterium | reverse complement strand
TTCTTATTATCTTACCATTGTAATTTTAAAAAAGCCAATAGGAGGAGGGGTACTATGACTGAATATCGTAAATATTGGGATGAAGAAATAGAAACCATGTCGAGAGGAAAACTGAAAGAATATCAACTCTCATTGCTTAAGAATATGATGGAGCTGACGTACAACAAATCACCCTATTATCGACAGGCCTTTGATGAAAAAGGGATCAAACCGCAAGATTTACAAGGCCTGGAAGATCTGAAAAAGTTTCCAACAGTTAATAAAAAGGTTCTCAGGGACCGCCAGCAAGCGGTACCGGATTTTGGGGACATGATTTGTGCCCCCGAAAGTGATTTTGTTTTTTTAAGTGCGTCCAGTGGTTCTACCGGTGTGCCCACAGCTTCCCCTTTTACCTCCCAGGATTTTGATGATTTCCAGGATTTTCAGGCCCGATTGTTCTGGTCTTCAGGTATGCGGCCTACTGACCGCTATTGCCATGCCCTTAATTTTACCCTTTTTGTTGGCGGCCCGGATGTTATCGGAGCCATGAAACTCGGTGCTCTGACCATCTGGGCGGGTACCATTCCATCCGAAAGATTGTTGGCTATTTTTAAAACCTGGAAGCCCACGGTCACCTGGACAACCCCGTCATATGCCTGGTTCCTGGGTGAGTCAGCGAAAGAAAACGGCATCAATCCCGCGGACCTGTCAATCAGGAAAATCTTTGTGGCCGGCGAACCGGGCGGATCGATTCCAGAAACGAAACAAGCTATTGAGGCATTATGGAATGCCGATGTGTACGATTATTATGGTTTGTCAGATATCTTCGGGGCCTGTGCCGGGCAGTGTGAATACAAACAAGGGCTGCACTGGGCTGAAGATCATATCCTGGTGGAGGTTGTTGATCCTGATACCGGTGAAGAGGTTCCTGAAGGGGAGCGCGGTGAAATGATTCTTACTTCGCTCAAGAAAGTGGCTCGTCCCCTGATTCGTTTCCGAACCGGAGATATTGTTTCTTATACAACTGAACCCTGTGCTTGTGGACGGACCCATATGCGTCTGAATGGAATTCATGGGCGATTGGATGACATGCTGATCATCAAAGGCGTCAATGTCTTCCCTAGTGATATCGAAACCGTTGTCAGGCAGAATGATAAACTGACTGGCGAGTATCTCTGTGTTGTCACGGAAGAAAGACACATGGCTGTTCTGACTGTGGAAGTTGAGAAAAACAAGGATTTTCAAGGTGATGTTGATGCTCTGGCAAAAGAAATTCAAACAGATTGCCAGAAGCTGGTTGGTATCAGACCGAGAATCAGTATCCGTGAAGCGGGTTCTTTGCCTCGGGAAACGCACAAAGCCAAGCGAGTAGTCGATAAAAGATAGCGGTCAGAGAGGTTATCCTCCCCTTTTCAAGGGGGGAAGGGGAGGATTTTATTCTACCATAAAGCACTACTATTGACGAGGAGGAGGAGATAACTATGGCGATTGAACAAGGAAATGGTCGTGAACAGCCGTATACCGGGGGAATATTAAAGCTGCGTATTCCTTTCGTTCATTACCGGATTGAATATCAGGATTTTATCCAGGGAGCTATTCTCAGCTGCGTACCGCTGGGAATTACCGCAGCCATGACCAAGGTCCTGGGTATTCCCATCGAGGTGGCGGTGTTGATGGTCGTTCTCAATAATTTTCTTTACCTGTTGCACACCTCGTTTGGAGACCCGTCCATCAGTGGCTGGATTACCGCCGGCATCCCGCTGTATATTTCCTATCTTACCACTTTTACAGCCGGACCCGACAGAATTAAAGCCCTGATAGCGCTACAGGTCTTGGTTGGTCTGATTTTTCTGGTCCTGGGGGTTACGGGCATATCTAGGTATGTCATCAAGCACTTTCCCATTTCCATGCGGGCCGGCATACTGCTGGGGGCCGGCTTCGCTTCGCTGATGCGGGTCTTCAAACCCAGCCAGCCATTTATGGGTAAAATGCCTATTTCATTTTCCATTGCCGGTATTTTAAGCTTTTTCGTGCTGTTTTCCGGCCGGGCCGTATCCTACCGGAAGAAATATGGCTGGTTCGCCTGGATTGCCAGTTTCGGAATTGCGCCGGGTTTTGTTGTCGGCTATCTGGTCGGGTTGATGTCCGGGGAAATTAAGCCGCCCTCAGGTGTATTTGACCACTTCATTATTGCCCTGCCTTTCAATGACATGCTCCATTCCTTTTCCATAGTCGGCCTGGGTATGCCGTCAGCATCCATGTGGGCGGCTGCTATCTCCCTGGCTGTTGTCGCTTATGTCCTGGCTTTTGGAGATATCCTGGTTCTGGAAGCCCTGATTGACGACGCCAATAAAGCCCGACCCGATGAAAAAATCATTTTCAGTGTGCCGCGGAACCACATCATCACTTCGATCCGCAACATCTTTGAAGGGTTTTTCATGCCGTTCATCTCTCTTTGTGGTCCGCAGTGGACCGGCGGGCAGGCCCTGGTTGTCAACCGCTTCAACCATGCGACACCGGAACAGGAACCATCCTACTGGGGTGGCGCGACCTCCATCTTCTGGGGCATGAGCATTGCCATGGTCTTCCATCCCCTCGTCCAGCTGGTGCTGCCGGCCAAAATGATCGGTTTCGGCCTGACCCTGCTGATCCAGGGGTATCTGTGCATCTACCTCGCTTTTGCCATGTGCCACAACAACGTACAGCGGGGGATTGCCGGGGTGATGGGTTCCGTCCTGGTGGCCGGAAATTACGTCAAACTCTGGGGCAATCCTTTTTGGTCCGGACCGACGATGGCCCTGATCATCGGGGCGCTGCTTTTCTTCCTGCTGGAATTCGGTAGTGCGGAAGAGGAACCGATTGGCAATATCGACAAGGAAATTGAAGAAGAAATAAAAAAGTTTGAGCCTGAAGAGGACAAGTAAGCATCTGATTGATTTTGGTTAAAGAGGTGAAACTGTTTCGGCCGGTTGTGCATCATTTAAGCGCAACCGGCCGGAATGCAATTCGGTAGTTAATATGCATAAAGAAGACAAGAATAATCTGGCGGTTTTTTTGAAGGCGGGTCTTCCCTACACCCTTGTGGGTGCCCTGATCATCTTCCTGGGCATCTATGCCCTGAAATATATTTTTGCCGGCAATGAACATCTGACAGCAATCATTTTCATCTGGCTGGCCCTTTTTTGGTTTATTTACCAACCCCTGTTCCGAAAGAAAATCAGGGGGACACGGAAACGCCTGGATAACTCCTGAGTCAGGCGATTTCGTATTGCTTCAGTTTTTTATAGAACGTTCTTCTGCTGATGCCCAGGGAGCGCATGGCGGCTGATTTATTGTTGTTATGTTCCTTAAGGGCGGTAATGATGGCATTTTTTTCCACTTCCTTGATTTTTTCCCCCATGTTGCCTGTTTCCCGGACTTCGCTGGTGTTGCCGGTTTTGTAATTGAGAAGATACCGGGGCAGGTCGTCGAGGTAGACATTGCTTCCCAGACAGACCACGGCGGCGTATTCAACCACGTTCTGCAGCTCCCTGATATTGCCTTTCCAGTCATATTCCATGAAAATGTCCATGACTTCCTTGGAAAAGTGAATTGGTTCGATGCCCTTTTCCCGGGCGATATTGTCGGCAAAATAATCCACCAGCAAGAAAATATCGTCCTTGCGCTCCCGCAAGGGAGGAATGATGATGGAAAAGACATTGAGACGGTAATAAAGATCTTC
>DQWO01000200.1 GCA_011042595.1 Pseudomonadota bacterium | reverse complement strand
TCATCCATTGCCACTTATCTCTGCGTCTATTATTTTGGCAACAAGGGGGTTTTAATTTCCACCCTGTCAGTCACCGCCGTACTACTGATTTTTGCCGAAATCACTCCCAAAACCTATGCCGCCGCACGAGCGGACATCCTGGCCTTGAAGGTTGCCAAATTTCTGTCCATGTTTATCCGGATACTCAAGCCTGTTAGCCGGCTTACCTCATTAATAAGTTATTTATTGATCAGAACATTTACACCTTCCCATCCCAAGCATCCTGAACCTCATTTTGATGAAGAGATGAAATCCTTCATCCATACAGGCCGGGAAAAGGGTCTCCTAAATCAAAATGAGTCCCTGATGATAAATAATATCCTCGGAATAGAGAAAACCACGGTCAAAGAAATCATGGTTCCCAGGCAGGAAGTAGCAATGATCCAGCTGCATACCCCCCACGCCAAAATCCTCTCTCTTATCCAACAGGTCGGCTATTCCCGCTATCCGGTCTACGGTAAAAACCGGGAAGATATCATTGGCATCATGCATATCAAAGACCTGCTTATCCATAAATTTGGTAAAACTTTTTCCCTGAAACAGATTATCAGGCCGGCACATTTCATTCCTGAGATTATGCCCCTTGACAGTTTGCTGGAAACTTTTCGCCAGGAAAAAACGCACCTGGCAATCGTTGTTGATGAATATGGCGGCATGGAAGGCCTGGTAACCATGGAAGATGTGATTGAAGAAATTATTGGAGAAATGAACGATGAAGTAGATGTCGACTCCCAGGCGGAAATCATCTCTTTAAAAGATGGATCTTACCTGGTCAGGGCGGATATTCCGATCTGACGGCTTAATCTTGATATTCCTTTTCTGGAAGTTCCCGAAGAAGATAACTATCTTCATCTGGCTGGATTTATTCTCTCCCAACTGGGAAATATTCCCACCAATGGCGATGTCATTGAAATTCCGTCAGCACGTCTGGAAGTCATCCGGGTTATTGCCAACAAAATCGTTTTGATAAGAATAATTCCCATTTCTGCTTCATTATCCGCCTCTTGACAGACAATATGAAATATATTACATACAATTCCGGTAATATTCAATTATCTAAATCTTTTCATATTCATTCTGGAGGAGTTATCCGATGAAAAAGACTGATGTGGCAATTGTAGGCGGATCAGCCGCCGGCCTGATGGCCGCGGTCACCCTGAAAAAACGTCATCCTGAAAAAGAGGTGGCGGTTATTCGCGATGTCACCAAAACTCCGGTTCCCTGTGGTATTCCTTACATTTATGGCACGCTTGGAGCTGTGGATAAAGACATCATCCCTGATAATAAATTCCTTGAAATGGGTATTGAGATTATCCAGCAGAAGGTGGTGGATATCAACCGGAAGCAGAAAAATATTATATTTTCCAATGACAATACGCTGACTTATGACAAACTGATCCTTGGTACCGGCTCAAAACCCATGGTGCCGCCAATGCCCGGGGTTGATCTTGGCAATGTTTTTACAATCAGCAAAGATCCAATTGCTCTGCAACAGTTATATACCGCCCTGGAAGCGGCGAAAAAGGTTATCGTCATCGGTGGAGGCTTCATTGGCGTTGAGATGGCTGAACAGATTGCCAAAATGGGAAACAATGCTGATAACTCAATCGATGTAACGATTGTTGAAATGCTCCCCCACTGTCTTATGCTGGCCTGCGAAGAAGAATTTTGTCTCCAGGCGGAAGATGAGTTACGCCAAATGGGCATTAATCTACTGACCAACAGCCAGGTGAAAGCTTTGGAAGGCGATGGCAAGGTTTCCTCCGTCAAGCTTGCCGACGGCAAGTCGCTGCCGACTGATTTGGTTATCATCGGTATCGGCGCTATAGCCAATATTGATCTGGCAGTGAAAATGGGTCTGGATGCCGACCCTCGGGGCGGCATTACGGTAAATGAATTCATGCAAACCAGCGACCCTGATATTTACGCGGCCGGAGATTGTGCCAGCAAATTCTCCCTGATTACCGGTAAACCCTCAGGAATACGTTTGGCTTCGGTCGCCTGTACAGAAGGAATGATCGCGGCCAGCAACATCTATCAAACGACCAGGAAAACCATGGGCGCCCTGGGAGCCTTCGCCACTAAAATCGGTAACCGCAGTATTGCGGCAGCCGGTCTGACCACCAGTGCGGCCACCAGGGAAGAAATTGAGGTAATTGTCGGCGAAGCCACCACCCCGAACCGACATCCGGGTGGTTTGCCAGGGTGTGTAATGGACATGAAACTAAAACTTTTGTTCCGGAAAGATACTGGTGTGGTCGTCGGCGGCCATGTGAGTGGCAGTGAATCTGCGGCTGATATGGTCAACATCATTGCCGTTGCCATCCAGGCCGGCCTGAACGCCGAGCAGTTGGCAACCATGCAGTATGCCACCCATCCCCTGCTGACCGCTTCACCATTGTCCTACCATGTAATGCTGGCCGCGGAAAATGCTGCATTGCAGTTGGGCTGAAGCTGAATCATAAATTAAACTAAAACAGCCACCGTCTATTAGACGGTGGCTGTTTTTTTGCGCACATCACCACTCTATCCCAGATTTCAGTTACCAGCACAACAACACTTTCACCACACCATCAGTCATCATAATAGCCAACGATAAAACGTTCTGCCAGCATCCCGATAATGATCATTACTCCCCCAATTCCCATTATAATCATTGCCAGATTGTATTTCTGGTGAATAATCCACAGGGCCCCCCCACAAATCATGGCCAAAAAACCCAGAAGTTCGACGATAGGTATCCATAATCTTGGCATAACAGTCTCTCAACCTCCATGCTGAGGTAAAAACATATTCATATATTGTGACAGAACGGAAAAATAGTTAAAAAAGAGCATCACGCCGATCACAATCAAGAAAATACCGCTGATAATACTGATTATACGCAGATAGCGGTTCAGCCTGGAAAAATAGGCCAAAAACGAATTAAAAGCAAGGGCGGAAACCAGGAAGGGAACCCCCAAACCCAGCGAATAAGAAAGCAGCAGAACAATGCCACTCATCATGTTTTTTTCGGTGCTGGCATAAAGCAGAATGCTGGCCAGAATAGGACCGATACAGGGAGTCCAGCCGGCAGCAAAAGCTATCCCGACTAATACAGAGCCCAGATAACCGATTGGCTTAGTTTTAAATTCAACCCGTTTTTCCTGCTCCAGGAATTTCAGCTTCAGCACCCCGGTAATATGAATACCGAGAAGAATAACAATAATTCCGCCGACCTTTCTGATCAACGCCTGATTCTGCTGAAAAAAGCTCCCAAGATAGGTTGCCGAGGCCCCCAGGGCAACAAATACCAGGCTAAAGCCCAGGATAAACAGGAGGGAGTGAATAATCGTACGCCGGCGGATTGAACTATCCCCTTCTGCAGCCAGATCATCAAATGAAATTCCGGTAATATAGGTTAAATATGATGGGATCAGGGGCAGGACAC
The DNA here is from genome assembly GCA_011042595.1 of Pseudomonadota bacterium. Taxonomy (GTDB): domain Bacteria; phylum Desulfobacterota; class Anaeroferrophillalia; order Anaeroferrophillales; family Anaeroferrophillaceae; genus DQWO01. Next base: position 244 of record DQWO01000200.1, on the reverse strand, counting down.
AGGGGGAAACAAAGGACAACAGTCCAGCGGTAAAAGCAATAAAAATCGAAATATTTGAAGTTCCAGCCATTTAAAATCCTAGATAAATTCAGCAATTAGCTTTTAGTAGTTAGTACCTTACTCCTGAAAGGCTGTCATAAAAAACAAGAAAAAAGATACTCAAATATAAACCACCCGTTCGCGATGCTCACTTGAGAACACAAAGAACACGAAGGAAAATCGTTAGGTTATTTCTCTGTGCCCT
>DQWO01000157.1 GCA_011042595.1 Pseudomonadota bacterium | reverse complement strand
TAATGACGGCACCCCGCGACTGGTCGAAATCAGTGCCGCAGTTATCAATACCTCAAGCAATCAGGCACAATCTATCTTTCATCTGGAAGACATTACCGATCGCAACAAATTGCAACGGCAGATTGTTGAAGATCATGAACGGCTGTTAGCCCTCATTAATGCCAGTCCGGACTTTATCGTTTTCAAGGACGAAGAAGGGCGATGGCTGGAGGCAAATCGTGCATGCACTGGATTCTTTGGATTGGAGGAAGATGCCTACCGTGGCAAAACCGACCAAGAGCTGGTTGAAATGTCGGCCTCTGCTTCAATCGACGCACTGAAAATCTTTGCTGCCCCCAGTGTCAATTTTTTGGAGAGCATGACTCAATGCCGTAGTATGGAAACACTTTCCGGCCGGGACGGTTCTGAACGATATCTAGATGTTATTAAAATACCGATATTCAATCCCGACGGAAGCCAAAAATATCTGGTTGTGGTTGGTCGCGATATCACCGCATTAAAGAAAGAAGAGCAGAAACGAAAAAAAATTGAAGGACAGTTGTATCAGAAACAAAAGATGGAAGCTGTTGGTACTCTTGCGGGCGGTATTGCTCATGATTTCAATAATATGCTGACGGCAATTATGGGTTCTCTTGAACTTGCTCTCATGAAAAATGACCCGGAAAATCCACTCTGCCATACATGTCGAAAAGTCTATGGACATGCCGAAAAAGCAGCAAAATTAGTTAAACAAATTTTGTTGTTCAGCCGCCAAGAGATAATTGAGCTAAAAATTTTGGATCTGAACACCCTCATCACTAATCACCTCGGGATGCTTTCACGACTGGTTCCGAAATCTATAGCCATCAAAGCAGAACTTGACTCTCAACCCTCCATTATAGGTGATTCAGGAACATTGGAACAGGTTATCATGAATTTGGTTATCAATGCCTGTGACGCAATGAAAGATGGAGGCAACATTATCATAAAAACCCGGAACGTAATTATTGATGAACATCAGAGTAAAATCATGCCAGAGGCCTCCCAGGGAGAATATATCTGCCTGTCGATCGAAGATAACGGCTGTGGCATGGACGATGAAACCCAGAAACATATCTTCGAACCATTTTTTACCACTAAGGGTAGAGATGATGGAACGGGGCTGGGTCTTTCAGTTGTCTACGGTATAGTAAAACAGCACAAGGGCTGGATAGATATTGATAGCGAAATAGGAGTAGGAACCACATTTTCTGTCTATTTACCATCAGCGCGATGCAATCAGGGAGAAGAAAAACTTGAAAAATCATAAACTATATAATTTTGATGGTAAGGGCCAAAAGATCCTCGTTGTCGAGGATGAACCAGCGATCTTGCGAATGCTGAAAAAACTCCTCTCTCAACACAATTTCATCGTTTATGCCGCTGCTACGTGTCGGGAAGCGAAAGAAATTTTCTTTCGGGAAAGCGGCAATTTTTCAGTAATATTTTCAGATATCACTCTCCCTGATGGCAATGGCTTAAATTTAGTAAACCAATTTTTAGATAGTAATCCTCACCTTCATGTTGTTTTGGCAAGTGGATACACAGAAGAATATCTTGATCTTCCCGATCTGAAACAGCAAGGAATTTCTTTTATTCTCAAACCCTATTCCCTGAAAAAGTTATTCCTTTTAATTCTGCAGATAGGTGCTTAGCGATGAAACTTAGCGCAAAAGGTCACAAAATTTTCTGTCCCCATTAATGACTGCGAAGCAAATATTGCATAAACGAATTTTGGTCAAGGTCGTTTCTAAATAACCTGTTTTGTTCCGGTTCTTAGAAATTGGGGAACCATCAAAAAGATAGAGATTAAGTGGTAAGACTCAGAAGGTGTAAATGATAACAACAGGAGTAATGGATAATCGATTTACTGAAGATTGGGCTCTTAGAAATTCCAGAAGTTACCTTGCTTTTAAGTTGGGTCAAAAAGATTATGCCGTGAACATTCTGAAAGTGAAAAAAGTCATTGAGATGCAAACAATGAATTTCTTGCAGCAGACATTAGCCTATTTCGCCGGGGTGATCGATCTACGAGGTCAACATATCCCGGTGATAAATTTGCGTAAAAAATTTAACATTTCTTACATAGGTGTCACAGAAAGATACTACGTCCTAATAGTAGATTTTGCCAGCTACAGCACCCAAGCAGTTATGGGTATCATGGTGGATTCAATTCCTAAACTCGTTATTATTAAATCTGATGATATAGATGATCGACCGGGACAGATTGCCGATCACGAAACAACGTTTGTTTTGGGGAAGGCCAAAGTTGGTGAAAGACTGACAACCTTGCTCGACATTAATCAAGTGTTAAACCAAGATGAATTACAGCAAATCAGACAGATATTGTCAACTGCCAATACACAATAGCAGCCTTGATTTTGGGGTTAGAGCTCGATTGATAACCATGGCAAAAAGCTAACCGCATAGGTCGCGACTTTTAACGGAAGATTCAAAGCTAACGGCTTAAGTTGATATCTCTAATACTAGCCAGGAGAACAAGCCATGATGATGGATGATGAAACTTTACAGATGTACGTGGAAGAGGCCGGTGAGCATCTGGAGGATATAGAAAGTGATTTGCTGGCCATCGAACAGGATGGGGTGGATTTGGATGAGGAGCTGGTTAATAAGGTTTTCCGGGCGGCTCATTCCATCAAGGGCGGGGCTGGATTTCTGGGCTTGACGGCGATCAAGGAGCTGTCCCATAAAATCGAAAACATCCTCGATATGGTCCGTAACCGGCAGATGGTGCCGACACCGGATATCGTCAATGTTGTGTTGTTGGCCTTTGATTATCTGAACCAAATGCTTAAGAATGTTTCGGCCAGCAATGAGATGGATATTGCCGAACATCTTGAGGCGCTTGAGGGTCTGGCAACGGCGAACCTGACTGCCAGCGAGCAGGAAAGTGCTGAAAATCAAGTTGTTATTAAAGATGCCGACAATCGTGAAGTTTTTACCCTCTCCGAACTTGAGCTGAAACAGGCGCAAAAAGGAGGTAAGTACCTCTATCTGCTAAACTATGATCTTATCCACGATGTGCAGCAGCAGGGTAAAAATCCCCTGGAGATTATCAAAGGGCTCCAGGATAGCGGCGAAGTGGTGGAACTAAAGGTTGATTTTCTGGCGGTAGGCACTCTTGAAGATGGAAAATTCAGCAATCGCCTGCCTTTGGATGTACTCTATGCCAGCATAATCGAGCCGGACCTGCTGCCGACCTTGTTGGATTTAAAAGCCGAACAGATGTTTCCCTTGGATGATCAGCTCAAATCCCCGGCAGAACAATCGGCGGCCGTGGTTTCTGAAGTTGAAGTGAAAGTTGGGGAGCCGCCAAAGGATGTATTGGAACCGGTTTTAGAATCGGAACCGATGGCAAAAGCCGAAGTTTCGTCCGCCCCGGCGCCGGAAAGTAAACCTGCCGAAGCTCCAGCTTCTCCAGCCCCGGAGAAAAAAAACAAAGAGATTACCACCCCGGCTAAACCCGCCGCGAAAAAATCGCCGGCGGCAGGCCAGGCTGCCAGCAGCCAGCCAGAATCGGTGCGGGTGCATGTCAGCGTTCTGGATCAACTGATGACCCTGGCCGGAGAGTTGGTACTGGCTCGCAACCAGATGATGCAGGCAATTAATAGTGGTGATCGATCCGACCGGAATGCCGCTGCCCAGCGCGTCGACCTGGTGACCTCGGAATTACAGGAAGCG
>DQWO01000059.1 GCA_011042595.1 Pseudomonadota bacterium | reverse complement strand
GTCCGGAGTGACCAGCGGTCGGACGCCGTCATGAATCAGAACCAGATCATCGGTGCCGGCCAGTGGTTCCAGGGCAGTTAATCCTTTGAAGATTGAAGCCTGTCGGCTGCTGCCGCCGGGAATTACGGCAATGACCTGCTTGAAAGCTGCCGCTGCTGATTTTATCTCTTCCAGGGCCTGATCATCATCGGCCGGGCCCACTAACACTATGCTGGTCAGGCGCTCAACCTGGCTGAATGCTTCCAGGCTCCAGGTGACCAGTGGCTTGCTGCACAGGGGTATCAATTGTTTACGCTTGCTCCCGGGACAACGCTGTCCGGAACCGGCGGCGGTAATGATGGCAAAAACCCGAAAAGGCGAAACTGCTTTCATCACTGTTTTTTAGCAAAAATCATTCTGCCGGCCGTGGTCTGTAAAACACTGGTAACGACGACGTCCAGTTTTTCCCCCACCAGCTTTTTAGCATGATCCACCACCACCATGGTGCCATCATCAAGATATCCTATACCCTGTAAGGGTTCTTTTCCTTCCTTCATGATCATGATCTGCAGGGTCTCACCGGGCAAAACCACCGGTTTGAGCGCGTTTGCCAGCTGATTGATGTTGAGAACCTCAACCCCCTGCAGGTCGGCAACTTTATTGAGATTGAAATCGTTGGTGATGATCTTGGCCGATTTTTTCTTGGCCAGGGCCACCAGTTTAGCGTCCACTTCTTTGATGCGAGAAAAATCTTCATCGGTGATTTTAATCTCGATGAAAGCCTGATTCTGCATTCGCTTGAGTACATCCAGCCCCCGGCGGCCCCGGGTGCGACGCAAAGGATCAGCGGAGTCAGCGATAAACTGTAGTTCCTGGAGCACGAATTGGGGAATGATGAGCACGCCTTCGAGAAATCCGGTTTCCGTCAGGTCAGCAATACGACCGTCAATGATAACCGAGGTATCGACAATCTTTTCACTGCCCTGTGATCCTTTAAGGGCCAGCGAGCGCATCAGGTCAAATTCATCCCCTTTTTTCAGGCCGATTTCAACTGAAGCGTAGGCGAAGAGGGAATAAATAAAAATATAAAAGATGAAATTAACTCTTGGATCATCAAAAAGATTGAACAGGATGCCATGAAAAAGTAAATTGGCGATAAAGAGTCCCACCAGCAGGCCGATCAGCCCCCCCAGAATGGTGCGCAACGGGGTTTTTTTCAGTTGGGCGACCAGGTAAAAGAGGTAGAGTACCAGCAGCAGGGCGGTGAAAAAACCGATGACCGAATAATCCACCCGGTAGGTTTGGCTGTAAATGATCTGGTATGACAAAAGTGAGCCGACCAGAACCACCAGTAAACGAAAGAATGTCAATCATGCCTCCTGATTATTATGATATCGCCAGATATTAAGGGCTCACGCAAGGTCAGCGGGGAGGGAGGGGTAACCGAAGTGAAAACAGGCTTCACATGAAAATATTGGCAATTTTATCTTCTACCACCTGTTCATTTTTTGCCGTTGCCAGGGCAAGTTCCTTGATCAGCAGGCTTTTGGCTGTATCCATCATTTTTCTTTCCCCAAAGGACAGATCCTTATTGCTGCTGATCAGGCTCAGGTCACGTAAAACCTCGGCAATTTCAAAGATAGATCCTCTTTTAATTTTATCGTGAAAAAGTTTATATCGTTTATTCCAGGTTTGATGATTTATCTTTACTTTTTTCTTTTTCAGAATTGCGAATACTCTGGGGATATCATCGGTGTTAACCAACCGACGTAAACCGACATTTTTGGTGTTGGCCTTGGGAATCATGATGCTCATCCCGTTTTCAAGGGTCAGAAAGATATAGTATTCCTGACTGTGTCCCATAATCTCTTTATTCTCAATGGATTTTATTTCCCCAACCCCATGACCCGGATAAACAGCTTTGTCACCGATTTTCCACATAGAACCCCTCTTCCTGAATGTGTCTGAAAAGATAACTGCCTGTTTGAGCTTACCACTATCAGCTAATTTGGTACTTAATTTCAGACAAAGAAATTCAGTTTAGGTTATACTTGACTGTAACCGTTGGCTAAAGAGACTGCTTTGCCTGAAACAGTTGCCAAATATTTGCATACCAATAAATAAACTCGCGAATCTATAGCATATTTTAGTCCACTAAGTCAACCGGGAATAAGGCAGGACCTGAAATTCCGAGCTGTCCGGTATGTGTTTATCATAACTCAACTTTCTGAGTTGGACTTTCAGGATACATTGTCAAGTTGTTCGGGCTTGGCTCATAGCGGCATTGGGTGCCGAACGAATTACCACGACGGTGATTCACGGCACACACCTCGGAGCGGTACACGATGTGCCGCGAGAATGAGCGAGAGCCATGCCGGAACATCCTGATACCTTAATTTGGGTTGCGGGCGTTAAGCCCGCCTTAGATATCTCTTGTAATCAACCTTGACTTTTTACTTACATCAACCGTAAATACCCTTGACTTTATTGTTTGGTATGGTATTTGTCGATCTGTTTAAATGTTTTACTATTCTACTTCCTTGTTGAAAAGGACTTAATTCTAATGCGACGTTTACTGGAAAAACAGGTTGTGGACTGGAAGGATTCGCCCCGCCGTAAACCTTTGCTGATTCGGGGTGCGCGCCAGGTGGGGAAAACCTGGCTGGTTGAAAATGTTCTGGCGAAGGAATTTGCCGGTTTTGTGAAGGTTGATTTTGAAAAACGCCGGGATCTGCACTTTATCTTTGCCGGAGAGCTTGAGCCCCGGTTAATCCTGAATTCCCTGGAATTAACTTTTGGCCGCATCATTGCTGGTAAAACGCTCCTCTTCTTTGATGAAATCCAGGCCTGTCCCAGAGCGATCATGGCATTGCGCTATTTTTATGAAGAGCTGCCGGAACTTCATATTGTGGCGGCCGGCTCCCTGCTGGAGTTTGCTTTTGATCAGATTTCTATTCCGGTTGGTCGGGTGCAATATCTTACTATGCATCCCCTGACTTTTTATGAATACCTGCTGGCTATGGGTAAGGATGTGATGGCGGAATATGCCATCTCCGCGCCGAATGAAGCGGATGAGTCGGTACAAAAACTGATTCTTGCTGAATTGCGCAGTTTCTTCTTCGTCGGGGGCATGCCTGAATGTGTCAAGACCTATCAGGAGTGTGGTTCAATGGTTGAGACTTTTCAAGTCCAAACAGAAATTATTGATTCATATCGTGATGATTTTGCAAAATATTTGACCCGGATCGATCCGCTCTGTCTTGATATGGTTTTTCTGAATGTTGCAAAAAGTGTCGGCGAGCAGCTCAAGTACACCCGTTTGAACGATGCCGGTTCAAGCCAGGCAAATCGCAAAGCCTTTGATCTGTTGGTCAAAGCAAGAATGATTCATAAAATTCCGGCTTGTGATCCCTCCGGTTTACCTTTGGGAGCGACGGCCAATCCCAAGAAATTCAAGGCCTCGATGCTGGATATCGGTCTTTTGCAGAGACTTTGTCAGGTACCGGCAGAGCTGGAGCTGCAACAGGAGAATCTGCTTGCTATCTATCGTGGTAAACTGGCGGAGCAATTTGTGGCGCAGGAGCTTCTGGCGTGGCATGGTTCGGAACTGTACTATTGGTCGCGTGATGCCCGCGGCAGCAGTGCCGAAGTCGATTTCCTCGCAGTGAAAAAAGGTGAGATTTTCCCGGTGGAGGTTAAATCAGGCGCCGGTGGAAGTCTACGCAGGCGGCAGGTGAGGGTGCAGAAGT
>DQWO01000272.1 GCA_011042595.1 Pseudomonadota bacterium | reverse complement strand
TTACGGGGCTGATCAACATCCGTTCCTTTAAATACCGCCGTATAATAAGCCAAAAGTTGCAATGGAACTACATAGACAAGTGGATTCAATACTTCTCCCGGTTCTTCAACCTTGACAACTTCAGCGCTATATTCGGCAATCCGTTCATCATCTGAAGCGGTGAAAACAATAACCTGCCCATCCCGGGCAACCACCTCCTGAAGATTGCTCACAACTTTCTCATAGTGATGATCATGGGGGGCCAGGATCACCACCGGCATATTTTCATCAATAAGAGCTATGGGGCCGTGTTTCATTTCTCCGGCGGGATAACCTTCCGCATGAATATAGGATATTTCTTTCAGTTTCAATGCCCCTTCCAAGGCAATGGGATAGTTCATTCCCCGGGCCAGGTAGAGATAATCCGTAACATGATGATAGATTTTGGCAATCCTCTCTAACTGCGGCGCCAATGTCAGTGATTTCTCCAACAGCACCGGCAACTTCAGCAGATCTTCAACCATTTTGGCAATCGCCCCATCGCTCATGGTTTTTCTGGCAACAGCCATATCCAGTGCCAGTAGCATAAGACAAACCAACTGGGTGGTAAATGCCTTAGTGGACGCCACGCCGATTTCAGGCCCGGCATGGGTATAGATTACCCCATCTGACTGACGCGATATACTGCTGCCCATCACATTACAGATGGATAAAATTTTAGCACCCTTACGCTTACCTTCCTGCAGGGCTGCCAGAGTATCGGCCGTTTCACCCGATTGGGAAATCACCACCAATAACGTTTCATCATCAACCAGCGGATCACGATATCTGAATTCGGAAGCTATATCTATCTCGGTAGGAATCCGGGCCAGTTTCTCGAGCCAGAATTTGCCCACCAGTCCCGCATGCCAGGAAGTCCCACAAGCCAGAATCATGATTTTTTTTACCGCCCGCCAATCGGTCACGTTAAACCCGGCTTCCCGCAGATCAACTTTTTTCCGATCTTCGGAAATTCTTCCCAACAAGGTATTGCTGACCGCCTGGGGCTGCTCAAAGATCTCTTTGAGCATAAAATGTTTATAACCGCCTTTTTCAGCCATAATCGGATCCCAGGTAACCCGGTGTATTTCTTTCTGCTGCTCCCGGCCATCCGCTAAATTTATTATGGACATTCCGGCAGGAGTACAAACGGCCATTTCATCATCATCAAGAAAAATAACCTCCCGGGAATAGGCCAGGAGCGCCGGAATATCCGAAGCAATATAATATTCGCCCTTTTGTGACCCATAGGCTACGACCAGTGGACTGCCTTTCCGGGCAGCGATAAGCATTTCAGGCTCCTGCTCATACATTATCCCCAGGGCAAATGCTCCTCTGACCTGCTTTAATGCAGCCCGCACAGCTTCGCTGAAACCCAAGCCATGGGCCAATTCCCGGGCAATCAGGTGACTGATAATTTCGGTATCGGTTTCCGAGGAAAACTGGTGGCCGGAAGCTGTCAGTTCCTGCCGCAGAGCAATATAATTTTCAACAATTCCATTGTGAACCACCACCACGCCTTCATAGACATGGGGATGGGCGTTAGGTTCCGTCGGCCGGCCATGGGTAGCCCAACGGGTATGGCCGATAGCCGGGGAACCACATAAGGTGGAAATTAAAAGTTTTTTCTCCAACTCTCGCAATTTTCCAACACTCCGACTGATGGCTATCCGACCATGCTGAAACACGGCCACCCCGGCAGAATCATAGCCCCGATATTCCAGCTTCTGCAAACCATCCATAACTACCGGCACCCCATCCTGGGGCCCCATATATCCGACGATCCCACACATGTCTCAGTCCTTCCCGGCTGCGGTTCTGGCAGCCATTCCCCGGCCCGGATAAATTGTCTGTCGACTCCTGGAGGTCACCACGGCATTTTCCGGCACATTTTTGGTTACCGTACTGCCGGCTCCGACTAAAGCATTTTTTCCGATACGAACCGGGGCCACAAATTGGCTGTCACTTCCCACAAATACCCCGTCTTCAATGATTGTCCGGTGTTTCTTAAATCCGTCATAATTACAGGTAATAGTTCCGGCACCAATATTGACGCCATTACCAACCGTGGCATCGCCGATATATGAAAGATGTGATGCTTTACTGCCAATTCCGATTTCAGCCTTTTTCACCTCAACAAAATTGCCTATTTTAGCCTTTTCACGCAGCAGGCTGCCGGGACGCAGATGGGCAAACGGACCAACCTGGGCATCAGCTTCCACCACCGCATGTTCCAAAACGGAATAAGGAAGAACTCTTACCCTGTCACCCAGATAGACATCCTGGAGAATCGCTCCTTCACCTATATAGCAACCGGCACCGATAACGGTCTTTCCTTTCAGGGAAACCCCTTTTTCGATGGTTGTATCCATGCCAATGCTGACATCAGTTTCAATGGTAACCTGTTCCGGAAACCTGATAGTTACTCCGGCACTCTGCCATTGCCGCCTGATTCTGACAGCCAGAAGCATCTCCGCGTTACTTAATTGCTCCCGATCATTAATACCCATAATCTCATCCGGGTCGGCAACGTCTAAAAATACCACCTTCCTCCCCGATTGAGAAGCTTCGGCAACCATATCAGTTAAATAATATTCACCCTGGGCATTATCACAACCAATTTCTGCCAGAGCCTGGCGGAGGAAATCAGCCTCGACGCAATAAATACCGGAATTTATTCGGCAAACCTCTAATTCAACTGGTGAAGCATCACGCGCCTCAACAATTCGTATAAGTTCACCGGCAGAATCAAGCACCAACCTACCATAGGACCCACCATCCGGCAGAACAGCACTCAAAACGCTAACCACTGCCTGAGTTTGCTTATGTCTGAGCAGTAATTCATGGAGGGTTTCCGCTCTCAACAGGGGAACATCACCACAAACAATAAGAATAATCCCGGAAAAATCTTCAAGTTCAGTCAGTGCCATTGCCGCGGCATCAGCCGTCCCCTTTTGTTCCCGTTGCCAGGCAAAACTGACTCCGGACCAGTCGCTGAAACCATCTATCACCTCCTGGCCACTGCTGCCAATCACCACCACCTGCCGGCCGATCTCCAATTTTCTTAATGCCCGCAAAGGGTAGGAAAGCATGGGAAGACCCAACAGGGGATGCAACATCTTTGACACCGCGGATTTCATCCGGGTACCCTTGCCTGCCGCCAGAATCATTGCCGCAACCTGATCCATTAAAATACCTCCTGAACTCTATTCATCATTCGTCTTCCACCAGAAAACCACATCTCTCGAACTTTTCGACAACTTACAGATAAAAATTAATCATTAATTAACTTACCATATCTTAATGGAAAATTAACCTAAATGCAAAAAGGCGGGGTAAACCCCGCCTTCATAAATCCTGATAATATATATTCCTCGCTCTATTTAACTCTGGCGATGTGAATCCGATTGAGCGCCCTTTCCAAAGCAGCGCGTTCTTCAAAAAATGCTTTCTCCTCAGGAGAAAGCCCGGCCAGTTTTTCCTCCGCCCTTTTCAAAGCCTTCTCTGCCCGTTGAATATCAATTTCATAGGGGAGTTCAGCCGCATCAAGAAGGACGATAACGAGATGATAACCAACTTCAGAATAACCGTTGCTGACTGCCAGATGAAACAGCTGATTTCCCTTACGGTACAGCAGATCACCGACCCTGATTTTTGCCAGAAAGGGAGTATGCCCGGGAAGCACGCCAAACTGCCCCTCCTCACCAGGAGCAATCACTTCATCAAC
>DQWO01000349.1 GCA_011042595.1 Pseudomonadota bacterium | reverse complement strand
GATATGGGCGGCGGAAATTTCACCATGATGAAGGATATTTCAGCCCCCATCATGGTGAATGGACGCCATTGGGGTGGATTGCGGATCGCGATGAAAAACTCCGCTTAACTCCTGCCATAAACTCATCCCCAGGGAAAAAGGACCATACCTGCTGAAACTGCCAGCAACCCGCTTGTCAAGCAGGCTAAAACATGGTAGCAGTAATTATCATGTCGCAACCCAATGATTCATCACCCTGGTGGCAGTTGGAATCAGTTTCCGGCAGCAGCAGGATTATGCTTTCCGGTGCCTGGCGGCTGGATAATCTCCGGGATATTCAGGCGATATTTAAACAGCATCCCTGGTTACCTCCTCACGGATCTCCCTTAGTCATTGATGGACAGCAACTGGAGCAAATCGATACTTCCGGAGCCCTGCTCATGCTACAGCTGGCCGGCACCATAACATCCGGAACGGCAGACATTTCCCTGGTCAATTTCCACGAAAACCATTATCGTATTATCACCCTGGTTAAGGAACATTTTGACGATATATCCATATCTCCACCGATAGCGGCATTAAACCCGCTGCAGGAAGTTGGACACTCAACCATGATCTTTCTGCAGCAGATGGCCAGGCTGGTCAGTTTTATCGGCCAGAGCAATGTGGAAACATGGCGGATATTGCGACATCCCCGAAAAATACGCTGGAAGGAACTGGTGGTCCAGATACAACGGGCCTGTCTTGAAGCCATTCCGATCATCATGCTGGTTACTTTACTGATCGGGGTAGTGGTTGCCTACCTTTCCGCCACCCAGATAAAACAATTCGGGGCCAATATTTTCGTGGTCGACGGCATCGGCATTGCCATGTGCCGCGAACTCTCCCCGATGATTGTCGCCATCGTCGTTGCCGGCCGCACCGGTTCAGCCTATACGGCCCAGATTGGCACCATGAAACTCAATGAAGAACTGGATGCCATGGTTACCTTGGGACTGTCACCAATGCAGGTACTGGTACTACCACGGGTGCTGGCGCTGGTCATCGCCCTTCCCCTGCTGGTTTTTATCGGTGATCTGGTGGGCATTTTCGGCGGGATGGTAATTGCCAAAACCTACCTGGATATTACAACTACAACTTTTATTACCCGGCTGCAGGAAGTAGTTTCCTTGAAAACTTTTCTGGTTGGGATCGCCAAGGCCCCGGTATTTGCCGCTTTCATTGCCATGATCGGCTGCCGGATGGGACTAAACGTGGAAAACAACGCCAGTAGCGTTGGCATGCACACCACTTCAACCGTCGTGCAAAGCATTGTTTCAGTAATTTTACTGGATGCCCTTTTTGCCATTATCTGTGTTCATCTGGGTATCTGAGGAAAACCATGATGGCCGCCGCCACACCCATAAATGAAACGCCAATTATAAATGTCAATGGTCTGCAAACCAGGTTTGACCACCAAATCGTCCACCGTGATATAAATTTCAGCGTCAATCCCGGATCAATTGTGTCACTTATTGGTGAAAGCGGTTCCGGGAAATCGGTCCTGCTTAAAGAAATCATCGGCCTGATGGAACCCACCGCCGGATCCATTTCCCTCTTCGGTACAGACATCCGACATTGTTCCGAAGAAAAGTTGGCTGCCATCCGCAACCGTTATGGGGTTTTATTCCAGAACGGCGCGCTTTTTTCCGCCCTGACTGTCGGTGAAAATATTGCCGTGCCCCTGAAGGAACAAAGTAATGTTCCGGATGACCTGATGATACCACTGGTAAATCTGCGCCTTTCCCTGACCGGGTTGTCAGCGGAAATTCGTCATAAAATGCCGAGTGAGCTCTCCGGAGGCATGCGAAAAAGGGTTGCCCTGGCCCGGGCGCTGGCCCTGGAACCAGAACTTTTGTTTCTGGATGAACCGACATCCGGGCTTGATCCAATCAATGCCCGGGGTTTTGATCAACTGGTTCGCACGTTATGCGATACCCTCGGGTTAACTATCTTTATGGTTACCCATGATCTCGACACCATCACCGGCATTACCGATCGCCTCCTGGTTATTGGCAAAGGTATTATAATGGCAGATGGAACCCTGGCTGAAGTGAAAAAACATGATGATCCCTGGATAAAAAGCTATTTTTCAAGCAGAAATTTTTCCTGACTTATACGGGGCTGAAATATGGAAGCAAAAGCTAAGTACATGCTGGTAGGTAGCACAGTCTCTATTCTCAGCATCATGGTTGTGGTAGCCATGATCTGGATCTCAGAGGTGGGGGGCCACAAAGATACCCGTAAATATACCATCTATTTTGAGAAATATTCCTTGGCGGGGCTGCAGGTAGACAGTGCGGTAACCATGAAAGGCATCAGGGTTGGCAATGTCACTAAACTGAAAATTTCTCCCAATAATATCGAACAGGTAAAAGTTATCATCGAGCTTAATAACGGCACCCCGGTAAAAATAGATACTGAAGCAGTCATCGATCGAAATCTACTTACCGGCCTGGCCCATATTGACCTGATCAACAGTCATCAGGAAGCAGCTTTGTTGAATGAAATACCGCCGGGAGAAGATTTCCCGATCATTCCGGAAGGACAAGCCGGCCTGGAAGCCATGATTACCGCCACGCTGCCAAACCTGCTCGCCAATATAGATAACATGGTACACAATGCCAATAAAATGTTTTCGCCGGAAAACCGGCAACTGCTCCAGGAGATGCTCCTGGATGTTTCAGCGGCCACCAGAAAGCTGTCTGAAGGCCAGACAAAACTATCAAAGTTGCTGGGAGAAGCGACAAAACTGGCAGGAGAATCCCGTTCGGCGGTCCACAATCTGGATCAACGGGCGGCAACAATAGAAAAATCCATCACTAAAACGGTCAGATTGGCACAAGAAAAGATTCAATCCGTTACCCCCTTAATCATGCAATTACAGCAGACCGCTGCCAATCTGGATAAAAACACCTCCCAACTGAACGAGTCCATCTCAAACTCGGCCAGCACCATTGCCCTGGAAGTTGAATACCTGACAGAAGAACTGGTAAAAACCGCCCAGCAGGTATCGGATACCCTGGAAGAATATAAAAACCCCCGGGAAATCATCCTGGGACCGGACCGCACTTCCCTTGGACCCGGTGAAGGAGAAGAACAATGAAATTCCGTCTGCCCGTCATTATCATCCTCATCGTCATGTTTAGCGGTTTTGGCTGCAGTATTAAGCTGGGAAAAAAGTCCTCCGCTAAAACATATTACGTCCTCCAGGATCCAGACACGGGGGAAGCCACTTACCGAAAAAGACCACTATCCCTGCTGCTGGGAGAAACAACCGCTCCGGCTTTGGCAAGCAGCCGGAAAATAGTTTTCAGCCGCACACCGGATACCAGAAGTTTCTACCAATATGCATCCTGGAGTGAAACGCCACCCAGATTTTTCACCCGTTTACTACTTGATCGCCTGGAAACCGCCCGCCTCTTCACCGCCGTCTGCCGGCGGCCGGCAGTTGTCCACACAGACCTGCAGCTGTCGGTTGAATTAATCGAGTTTTATCACGATGCCGGCAAACCGCCCGGAAGCGCCAGAATCAAAATCAGGGCTCAATTGTTTGACAGCCGGAGAAAAACTACTGTTGGTCAGCAATATTTTTTTCATGCGGTTGCAACCCCTACTTATGATGCAAAAGGGGCCGTTCAAGGATTCTCCCAGGCGGTTGGTCTGATTCTGGATGATGTGGTTAATTGGCTGGATAAAGTAACAAAATTGAGCGATTAGCTGTTAGCTG
>DQWO01000342.1 GCA_011042595.1 Pseudomonadota bacterium | reverse complement strand
TAAAAATTCTTTTTATGTAAATATTGGCAAAAATGCCATATCTATGTGGAACCGGAGAATTATCCTTATAGTATTGAATTGCCATGGGATTATTATTTATTGACAGGCTAATTTTAAGATGTTAAAGGCGGTATTAGGGGATGTTTATGGCAATTCCTTGCCAGAATTTAATGCAAGTTGAGGAGGAATAAAATGAGTGAATGGCCAAAATCAAATGATGCTTTAGGAACGGTTAACCGGGGTAATCCTTGTGAATCCGGCTTGTGCACCTTATGTCGATCTGACTGTAAGGGAAAATGTGAGACCTGGCTTTCCAGTATTCGGGGAAGAAAGCTGCTTTATCCGCGGGATTTCGGGGCAATTACTGCTGGAAGCGGCAATACAACCCACGTTGGAGTAAATTATAATTCCCTGCGGATTCAGGGTTATAATTATGGTGCCCACGGTTTGCCGCAGGGGTTGTCTGATTCCGCCGATGATTGTATTTTTCCCAATGTCAGTCTGGAAACGGAATTTGGCAATGAAATTAAAACCAAAGCCAGAATCCCGCTGCTTTCCGGGGCTCTTGGTTCAACCTTTATTGCCGCTAAATACTGGGAATCTTTTGCCGTCGGGGCGGCATTGGTGGGTTTTCCCATCGTGGTTGGGGAGAATGTTGTCGGGGTGGACAAGGAATCGATTCTTGAAAATGGCAAGATTATCAACGCCCCGGAATTGAATCGCCGGATTGATACCTTTCTCCGTTATTATGATGGTTACGGAGCGATCATCGTTCAGATGAATGTTGAAGATACCCGGAACGGGGTTGCCGAATATATCATCGATAAGTATGGTGATAAGGAAGTCATCATTGAACTGAAATGGGGCCAGGGTGCCAAGGATATCGGCGGCGAAATTCAGGTAACCTCGCTGGAATATGCCAAATTTCTTAAAGATCGGGGCTATATTGTTGATCCAGACCCCTATAAGCCTGAAGTCCAGGAAGCCTTTAAACACGGAGCAATTAAATCTTTTGCCCGCCACAGTCGTTTAGGCTATACCAATCTTTCCGATGTGGATGAAGTAAAGGCTGACTTTATGAAATCAGTCGATTATTTACGTAAGATTGGTTATAAGCGCATAACCTTGAAGACCGGTTCTTACGGCATGGAAGCTTTGGCCATGGCGATTAAATTTGCCACTGAGGCCAAGCTTGATTTGCTGACCATTGATGGTTCCGGCGGTGGTACCGGTATGAGCCCCTGGAACATGATGGAAACCTGGGGTGTGCCTTCCCTGCTTCTCCATGCCAAAGCCCATGAATATGCCAGCATTCTGGCTAACCAGGGTGCCAAGGTTGTGGATCTCTGCCTGGGTGGTGGCCTGGCCCGGGAAGACCATATTTTCAAAGCATTGGCTGTGGGTGCGCCTTTTACCAAGCTGGCCTTAATGGGCCGCGCAGTTATGATTCCGGGCTATCTTGGCGCCAATGTCGAAGGGGTGGTTAAACCGGAAGAAAGGGCAAGGTTGAATGGCAACTGGGAAAAGCTGCCGCCCAATGTCGCCCAGTACGGCCGGACCGCCGATGAAATTTTTGCCGGTTACTATGAGGTGCAGAAGAAGGTGGGTGCCGATGAAATGAAAAATATTCCTTATGGGGCGATTGCAATGTATACTATGGCTGATAAATTGGCCGCCGGCCTGCAGCAGCTGCTGGCTGGAGTGCGGAAATTCAATGTGTCTGAAATCAGCCGGGATGAAGTTTTTTCCGCCAATCGGGAAACTGAAAAGGAAACCGGCATTCCCTTTATTACCGATGTCTTGGACGGTGCCGCGAAGAGGATTTTGAAGGCTTAATGAAAGTGTGGTTTTGAGGCTTGATAGAAAAGGGCGGGCTATTATAGTCCGCCCTTTTTTGTCAAAAATAAGCAAAAATCTTTTAATCCAGCTTTATGTTTTATTGAGTTTTGCTAAGGCAAATGTTATGTTGCAGGTCATTAATAACCAGTATCATGTGTAAGGGGGGAAGTGTCGATGCCGAAACGTGAAGATATCAACAAAGTAATGATTATTGGTTCAGGTCCGATCATCATCGGGCAGGCCTGTGAATTTGATTATTCCGGTACTCAGGCCTGCAAAGCCTTACGTTCCCTGGGCTATGAGATTGTGCTGGTCAATTCCAATCCGGCGACTATTATGACCGATCCCGGCATGGCAGATGTTACCTATATTGAACCCCTTAATCTGCGGACCATGGAGAAGATTATTGCTGTCGAGCGGCCGGATGCTTTGTTGCCAAACCTGGGAGGACAATCGGCGCTCAATCTTTCTTCAGAACTGGCCAAGGCCGGCATCCTGGAAAAATATGAGGTCAAAGTTATCGGGGTGAATATCGATGCCATAGAAAGGGGTGAAGATCGAATCGCCTTTAAAAAAACTATGGACAGTCTGGGAATTGAGATGCCGCGAAGCACGGCGGTCAACCGGGTTGAAGATGCTGAAAAGGTAGCCAAAGAGCTTGGTTATCCTGTTGTCCTCCGGCCGGCATATACGATGGGTGGTACTGGTGGAGGACTGGTGTATAACGTTGATGAGTTGCGGATCATCTGTGCCCGTGGTCTGTCGGCCAGCCTGGTGAACCAGGTTCTGGTGGAGGAGTCGGTTCTGGGTTGGGAAGAACTGGAGCTGGAAGTGGTTCGTGATGCCAAAAACCAGAAAATCACTGTCTGTTTTATTGAAAATGTTGATGCCATGGGGATCCATACAGGTGATTCTTTTTGTACGGCACCCATGTTGACTATTGCTCCTGAGCTGCAGGAGCGCCTGCAGAAATATTCATACGATATCGTTGAGGCGATTGAGGTGATTGGTGGCACCAATGTCCAGTTTGCCCATGACCCTGAAACCGGTCGGGTGGTGGTGATTGAGATCAACCCCCGCACTTCACGCTCTTCGGCGCTGGCTTCAAAAGCCACTGGTTTTCCCATTGCTTATGTTTCTGCCCTCCTGGCCGGTGGCCTGACCATGGATGAAATTCCTTACTGGCGTGACGGTACTTTGGAGAAATACACCCCTTCCGGGGATTATGTGGTGGTTAAATTTGCCCGCTGGGCTTTTGAAAAGTTTGCCGGTGTCGAGGATAAACTGGGTACCCAGATGCGGGCGGTTGGCGAGGTGATGAGCATCGGCAAGAATTACAAGGAGGCGTTCCATAAGGCAATCCGCTCGCTTGAAATTGGTCGTTATGGCCTTGGATTTGCGAAAAATTACCATGAGCTGCCATTGGAAGAACTGTTGATGCAGCTGCAAGAAACCAGCAGTGAACGGCAGTTTATTCTTTATGAGGCTCTGCGCCAGGGGGCAACAATCAATCAACTGCATGCTATTACTCATATTAAGCCCTGGTTTATCGAGCAGATGCGGGAACTGGTGCAACTTGAGGAGCAGGTACTTCAATGCAAAGGGAAGTTGTTGCCTGATGATCTGTTGCGTCAGGCAAAAGAGGATGGTTTTGCCGATAAATACCTGGCACAGATTCTCGGGGTTGCGGAAGAGGATATTCGGAAGCAAAGGATGTCCTTGGAAATCTGTGAGGGCTGGGAGCCGGTACCGGTGAGCGGGGTTGAAGATGCAGCTTATTATTTTTCAACGTATAATGCCCCGGACCAGGTTGAAGTTAGTGACCGGCCCAAAATTATGGTGCTTGGTGGAGGGCCTAATCGTATTGGACAGGGGATTGAGTTTGATTACTGCTGTGTTCATGCGGCATTTTGTATCCGCGAAGCCGGTTATGAAT
>DQWO01000015.1 GCA_011042595.1 Pseudomonadota bacterium | reverse complement strand
TTTCAGTTCCAGTCTGCTAATGCTGATGTTGCAATTGAAGATATCGGTTTTTTTCTGGATGCCGCCATGTCTGTTCCAAGAAATGGCCCTGGCATTTTGAAAATGTCGACCATTCTTCATGGTAGTCCTTTTCTCTGGCATAACTATTTTTGGGATTTAACCGGCCATGATGCCAGTGGCATATTTGAATGTACTTTGCCATTTCGTAATGGATTTCCAGTGCTGGATTCGGGCATCAGTTTTTCTGGCAGGATTGAAGCTGATCCACTCTGGACTGGTTCACTGAATGGAATCTGGTCACCGGATAAAGGAACATTGTCTTTCAACGGCCAGCCCATGGATATCGCCAGAACTATAAAGATATTCATGCCTGAGTTCCTGGAGGCACAACCACAGATATTGCAGGGATTGAAAGCTGAAGGAGATTATCAACTTTCGGCAACAATGGAAAAAGAAGGCGATAAAATCACCATAATCGATGGGAAGATATTAGTAAGCGGCGGAAATATTGGCAGTAAAGGCTATGGTCAATTACATGATCTTGAAGTTTCAATGCCATTGGCCGGCCTGACATGGGATGATAAAGCGGATAAATTTCAGGTCAGCAGCCAGGCAGCACCAGTGATACTGAAATTTGGGTCTATCACCGGCCCTTACCTCCATGCCAAAGCCCAAACCATGCCGGTTAATTGGGGAGCTGAAAGTTTATCCATTCCAACGATGATCGATGTTGTTGCCATTGGTTGTCCAATTAAGATTGGCAACTTCATCATTTATCATCCATTACTGGCAGCGCAACGACGGGCTGATTTGCAGCTGGAGGTTAAACCTGCTCCCTTGGAAAATCAATTATCTGAATTGCCGGTTTCCGCGAAAATCATTGAGCTGATAAACGATATTCGCCATCATTTGCAGGCTGGCCTTACCTTGTCTTTTGCCGGGAACCAACTTGAGGTGCGGGGTAAAGTTCGATTTCCTCTTTTTTCTGGCCGGGTAGGAATTGAAAATATTCAAGTTCGCCGGCTGTTTTCTTCTTCAAGAGTCATTGCCCTGGATATGAAGGCCAGAAAGCTGAATCTGCAAGAAGTCACCGCCCTGATGCAGGCGGGTTCAGCAACGGGAATTATTGATATAAACTTGAAAAACCTTGAATTTTCCTATGGACAACCATCCAAATTTGATTTAGAGATTAAATCAGTTAAAACTTCAGACGTACCCCAGAAAATCAGTGTCGAAGCGATTGAAAACCTTTCTCTGATTAGTTCCGGCAGTAACGCCAGTCATGGTTTGCTTAACGTTGGCATTAACCGGTTTTTCAGTCATTATCGTTATGGGAAAATTGGTTTATATTGTCGTTTGCGTGATGATGCTTTTCAATTGCGGGGGCTTATACATCAGGGTGGTCGGGAATACGTGGTTAAACGGGGGTTTCTGACTGGAGTTGACGTGATTAATTACAACCCTGATAATCGGATCAGCTTTCGTGATATGCAGGAAAGGGTATTACGGATTTTCAACAATAAATGATCATTCCTGAAAAATTTCAGAAACCATTAAACCTCAAGAAGTGGAGAAGATCATGAAAAAATGCCAATGGTTGGTGGTGTTATTGCTGATGGTACTGGTTTCCTGTGTTACTATTAATATCTATTTTCCGGCAGCCGCAGTACAGAAGGCAGCAGAGCAGATTGTTGATGAAATCAGATCCGGAAATGAAAAACAGCCGGTACAACCGACACCGGGAAAAGCTCCTGCGGAGACAAAAAGTGAGCAACAGGGTTTCAGGATAGATTTTATCCGTTCAGCTGAAGCTGCGGAAAAACTGGATATTAATGTTTCAACTTCAACTATCCGGGGGCTGAAACAATCGATGAAAAAACGGTATCCACAGTTGAAAGATGCTTATCAGCAAGGTTTTTTTGGCGAAGGGAACGACGGCCTGATCCATCTACGGCAGAAAAATCAGCTGCCTTTAAAAAAACGGGCCCGGTTAAGTAATCTGGTTAAGGCCGAAAATAGTGACCGACAGGCACTCTATGAAGAAATTGTCAGGGCCAATCGCCTTGGAGCTGATGCCACATCTAAAGTTGCTGCCATTTTTGCCCGGACTTTTAGAGCGAAGGCTGAAAATGGATGGTGGATTCAGGATGATAAAGGAAACTGGTTGCAGAAGTAACAGGATACTGTTGTTCTTCCGATAAACACAGCTAGCTGTGTTCAGGCTTAACGATGTATCATGAAGGTAAGACCTCAACTTTCTGACTTGTATTGCCTACGGGTACATTACAGGATGTTCGGGCTTGGCTCATAGCGGTTTTGGCCGCCGGACGAATCACCATGATGGTGATTCGCGGCGGACGCCTCGGAAGCCGGCCATGGACGGCCGGCGAGAATGAGCGAGAGCCATGCCGGAACATCACGGGAAATTTCTTTCAGCCGTGTCTGCCGACAGGCAGGATTGTTTTTAGAGCAACTCAGAAAATTAAGTGGGATTTAACCCCTTCCAGCACTGCCAAGAACCTGTTCGTTTTTGTGGATTATCATCCGGGTCAATTCTTCCCGGGCTGGTCCCAGGTATTTCCGGGGATCGAACTCGGCCGGTTTTTCAGCAAAAACTTTACGAATCATAGCCGTTACCACCAGGCGCCCATCGGAATCAATATTGATTTTGCAAACGGCTGATTTTGCCGCCTTTCGCAACTGCTCTTCCGGAATTCCCACAGCAGCCGTCAATTTGCCGCCATTTTCATTGATAATATTCACATATTCAGGCAATACGGAGCTTGAACCATGCAGGACAATGGGAAATCCTGCTATCCGACGTTCAATCTCCTCGAGAATATCAAAGCGCAGGGGTGGGGGGACCAGAATGCCTTTCTCATTACGGGTGCATTGTTCCGGTTTGAATTTGTAGGCTCCATGTGAGGTGCCGATGGAAATTGCCAGAGAATCAACCCCGGTTTTTTCCACGAAGTCTTCAACCTGTGCTGGGTCCGTATAGATTGATTTTGCCGCTTCCACATCATCTTCAATCCCGGCCAGGACCCCTAGCTCTCCTTCAACGCTGACGTCGTGCTGGTGTGCATAATCAACAACTTTAGCCGTCAATGCCACATTGTCTTCATAAGAGTGGGAAGAACCGTCAATCATCACCGAGGAAAAACCACTTTCAATACATGAAACACATAATTCAAAGGTATCTCCATGATCAAGATGGAGGGCAATGGGGATTTTGTATCCAGATTCTTCAGCCATGCGAACGGCCCCTTCACCCATGTAACGCAGCATTGTCTGGTTGGCATATTTACGGGCGCCACTTGATACCTGAATAATAACCGGTGAGCCTGATTGCCCACAGCCATTTATGATTGCCTGCAGCTGCTCCATGTTATTGAAATTGTATGCCGGGACGGCATATCCATCTGCCATTGCCTGTTGAAACATTTCTGTAGTGTTAGAAAATCCAAGATCCTGATAATTGACCGCCATATCCTTCCCCTTTCTTTACTGTTTCCTATACTTATCTGTATTGCTATTTCAGCCTTAAATAAACCAATTATCTACTCTATCGTAAAAAATATTATTACATTTAACTGAAAAAGCAAGCACTTAGTGAAATATTTCTCTGAGCAGAGGGCATAGATTTATCTGTTTTCCTTCTATTTACATGATTATATTAGAGAAAATTATTTTCACCCGGGATCAGGAAAAAAGAGCAATAATTACGACACCGGCACACATGCAAGCCGCACCAATACTCCGCTGCCTTATTTTCTT
>DQWO01000052.1 GCA_011042595.1 Pseudomonadota bacterium | reverse complement strand
GAGGAGTTGCTGGGGATTTCTCCGGAGCTGATTCAAGGTTACGGAGCGGTGAGCGCGGAAGTGGCTGTTGCCATGGTTGATGGCCTTTTATCCAAGACAAAAGCAAAGCTGGCTGTGGCTTCCACCGGCATTGCCGGCCCGGGTGGTGGTTCAGCGGAAAAACCAGTAGGACTGGTATATCTGGCCGGAGCTTATAACCAAAAGCGGGTGGTGGAACGTTATCATTATACCGGTGACCGGCTGCGGATAAAGGAACAGGCGGCCCAGCATGCCCTGGAACTGCTGGTCCGGCTGATTGGTGCAGCTGAGGCGGAGGTTTGAGACTCTTTCTAGCCGTAGATCTGCCGCTGCCCATGTTGCAACAGGTGGCAGACGGGGTAGAGGAACTCAGAAAGTCCGCTGGCAGCGGCCGGCAGTTTCGTTGGCTGGGGACTGATAATCTTCATATCACCCTCAAATTTTTAGGTGAAGTTGAAGAGAGCCAGGTGAATCAACTTTCCGGTTGTTGTGCATCCATTGAATGGTCCGGATTTGGATTGAAACTTGGTGGCAGCGGATATTTTCCGTCAGTTAATCGGCCGCGGGTTTTCTGGCAGGGTTTTTCTGCCGGCATTGATGAAATGCGGGGATTGCTGGCCCGGGTGGAGCGTTGTGCTGCCGGGATCGGCGTGCTGAAAGATTCTCGGCCTTACACCCCTCATCTGACCCTGGCCCGGATAAAACCATCGAAAGATGGCAATGCCGTTGCTGCCTTTCGGCAGATACAAAAGGAGGCGGATGATCTGTTGCCGGTGGGAAGTTCTTTCCCGGTGACGACATTTTCTCTTTATCAAAGTCAACTGACCCCGGCGGGAGCAGTATATACGCGACTGGATACCTTTTTAGCCCGGATAATCTGAATAACAACTGACAAAAGGAGATGGTTATGGATGATAATAAAAATAAAGCAATGGAGATGGCGGTCACCCAGATTGAAAGGGAGTTTGGCAAGGGATCAATTATGCGCCTGGGTGATGAGGGGGTGATTCCGAATATTGAGGTTATTCCCACCGGGTCTTTAGGCCTGGATATCGCCCTTGGGGTAGGTGGAATTCCCCGGGGTCGGGTGATCGAGATTTACGGCCCGGAATCTTCCGGAAAAACCACTCTTGCTCTGGGGATTGTTGCCCAGGCCCAGAAAAAGGGTGGGGCGGCTGCCTTCATCGATGCTGAACATGCCCTGGATGTTTCTTATGCCAGAAATCTTGGGGTTAATACCGAGGAGTTGCTGATTTCCCAGCCGGATACTGGTGAGCAGGCCCTGGAAATAGCGGAAATTTTGGTGCGCAGCGGTGCCATTGATCTGGTGGTGGTTGATTCGGTGGCGGCCCTGGTTCCCCGGGCGGAGATTGAGGGAGATATGGGGGATTCCCATATGGGGCTGCAGGCCCGGCTCATGTCCCAGGCATTGCGAAAATTGGTGGCGGCGATCAGCAAATCCAAGGGATCAGTCATCTTTATCAATCAAATTAGGATGAAAATCGGGGTGATGTTCGGCAACCCGGAAACCACCACCGGCGGCAACGCGCTGAAATTTTATTCGACGGTCCGCATGGATATCCGCCGGACCGGGGCCATAAAAAAAGGCGATGCCATTCTCGGGAACAGTACGCGGGTTAAGGTAGTCAAAAATAAGGTGGCGCCACCATTCAGGGAAGCTACTTTTGATATCCTCTTTGGCAAAGGTATCTCCCGGGCTGGAGAGGTTCTTGATCTCGGGGTCAAAGCCGGAATTGTGGAAAAAAGCGGTTCCTGGTACTCATATGCTGGTGAACGCCTGGGTCAGGGGCGAGATTTTGTCAGGGATTATCTTCAAGAAAATCAGGAAATTTTCGATACTATAGAGCAGGAAGTCAGAACGTTTCATCATATTCCGGTAGCGGGAAGTGACTCCCCGCCGGAGAGTTGAAAAAAGAGGGACTGCTCAGGTCGTTTTCACCCTGAGTAGTTGCAAAAGGAGCCGCTACTATGAACCGTATCGATGAAATTCTGCAGATAGGCATTGACTATAAAGCCTCTGATGTCCATTTGAAAGCTGGTGATCCCCCGATTGTTCGGGTTGACGGTCGACTTTATCCATTGAAAAACTTTCCCCGGCTGGATGCTTCAGAGCTTAAATCAATGGCTGAAGAGATTATGGGTCCCCTGGAAAAGGAACGCTATGCTGATTTTCACGAAGTGGACTTTGCTTACGGAGTAGCCAGCCTGGGACGTTTTCGGGTGAATGCCTACCAGCAGCGAGGGACCATGGTCATGGTTCTGCGCTCCATCCCCTATGATATCATGACTTTTGGTGAGTTGAAACTGCCGCCGGTGATTGAAAAACTGGCTAAGGAAACCAACCGGGGGCTGATACTGGTTACCGGAACTACCGGCTGTGGCAAGAGTACCACCCTGGCGTCAATCATTGATTATATTAATCGAAGCCGCAGCGTTAACATCATTACCATTGAAGATCCCATTGAATATCTGCATCAGGATCGGCTCAGTATTGTCAGCCAGCGTGAGGTTGGTTTCGATACTAATTCTTTTTCCCTCGCCCTGCGGTCCGCCCTGCGCCAGGATCCCGATGTTATCCTGGTGGGTGAGATGCGGGATCTGGAAACCATTGAAATTGCTTTAACCGCTGCCGAAACCGGGCATCTGGTTCTCAGTACTCTGCATACGGTGGATGCCCTGGAAACCATCAACAGAATTGTATCTGCTTTCCCGCCGTTTCAGCAGACCCAGATTCGCCTGCAGCTTTCAGGTATTCTCAAAGGAGTTATCTCCCAGCGGCTTATTCCCCGTAAGGACGGTAAAGGCCGGGTGCCGGCAGCCGAAGTTCTGGTTTCCACCTCCCGTACCCGGGAATGTATTGCCGAAAAGGCCAAAACAGTGGAAATAAGAGATGCTATAATTGGCGGCTATACCATTTATGGTATGCAGTCCTTTGATCAGTCCCTCTACAGCCTGCTCAGTAAAGGGCTGATTTCCTATGATGAGGCCCTGAGACAAAGCAGTAATCCGGATGATTTTGAGTTGAAAGTCAAGGGGATTTCTACCGGATCAGACAGCTCATGGGATGATTTTAGCCAGTCTGAATCAAAAGATCAGGCAGACAAGGCCAAGGATGTCCCTCCCCAGGTGGAGCGCTTTGGTCAATGAACCTGGGGCCTGACGAAGCCTATCACAAGGCCCAGGATCTGCTGGCCCGCCGGAACCACTTCAGCACTGAACTGCGACAGAAGCTTAAAGTCAGGGGGTTTGCGGCGACCGATATTGACTCAGCTATTGACAGATTAACAGAATATGGTTATCTGGATGACTTGAATAATGGCCGGCAACTGGCGGCCAATTATCTCTGGCAGAAGGGATACGGGCGTTTGATGATTGCTCAGCGCCTGAGAAGAAAAGGACTTTCGGCGGCCCTGGTCCAGCAGATTACCGCTGAGTTGTTTGCCGGGGTTTCGGCAACAGAACTTGAAAAATTATTTTCCCGTCTCAGCAGAAAAGCCCGTGGTGATATCTATACTTATCTTTACCGTCGTGGCTTTCTGCCCGAGGAGATTGAATCGTTTGTAACCCGATACCGGGAAGGTTATTTTGAAGGCTAAAGGCTAAAGGCTAAAGGCTAAAGGCTAAGGCGGGCTTAACGCCCGCAACCCAAATTAAGGTATCAGGATGTTCCGGCATGGCTCTCGCTCATTCTCGCGGCACATCGTGTGCCGCTCCGAGGTGTGTGCCGCGAATCACATCGTGT
>DQWO01000178.1 GCA_011042595.1 Pseudomonadota bacterium | reverse complement strand
TTATTATCGAAATGAATCCCCGGGTGTCACGCAGCTCGGCTCTGGCTTCCAAGGCTACCGGTTTCCCCATCGCCAAAATTGCCGCCAAACTCGCAGTCGGTTATACTCTCGATGAAATTCCCAATGATATAACCAAAGAAACTCCGGCTTCATTCGAACCTACCATTGATTATGTGGTAACCAAAATTCCCCGATTTACTTTTGAAAAGTTTCCCGGCTCGGATGCTACATTGACCACTCAGATGAAGTCCGTTGGCGAAGTAATGGCTATCGGTAGAACGATGAAAGAGTCACTGCAGAAGGCTATACGGTCATTGGAGATTGATTCTTATGGTTTTGATGAGCAGCTGCCGGCCAAAGCTTATGATAATCCTGGAGAGAATATACTTGCGCTGGTGAAAGAAAAACTGCGGGTTCCTGGCGCTGATCGACTCTGGTATATCGGTGATGCTCTGCGTTTGGGTTTATCCCTTGAAAAGGTTGCGGTATTGACAGGTATTGATCCCTGGTTTATTCATCATATCAAGGAAATTATAGATTTCGAGTCGAAGATTAAAGCTGTAGGCCTGGCAGCTCTGGAGACTGAAGCGCTTAAACTGGCCAAGGAAATGGGTTTTTCCGACCGGCGGCTGGCGAAACTTCTGGCTGTCAACGAACAGGATATTGCTGATTTACGGCATAAGAACGGTATAGTGCCGGTTTATAAACGTGTTGATACCTGTGCCGCCGAGTTTGAAGCCTTTACTCCCTATCTCTACTCAACTTATGAGCAGGAGGATGAATCTTTTCCCACTGAACAGCGTAAAGTCATGATCCTGGGTGGTGGTCCTAATCGCATTGGTCAGGGGATAGAGTTTGACTACTGTTGTGTTCATTGTTCATTTACGCTTCAACGTGAAGGCTTTGAAACCATAATGGTTAATTGTAACCCGGAAACGGTCAGTACTGACTATGATACCTCTGACCGGCTTTATTTTGAACCGCTGACTCATGAAGATGTCATGCAGATTGTTAAAACAGAAAAGCCATTTGGGGTTATTGTCCAGTTTGGCGGCCAGACACCGCTTAAACTGGCGGCTTCACTGGAACAGGCCGGGGTTCCAATTCTCGGAACTTCACCTGACAGTATCGATCGGGCAGAAGATCGGCAGCGGTTTAAAGAACTTCTGGATATGCTGGGGCTCAGGCAGCCTGAAAATGGAACGGCGATTTCGGTGGACGATGCTACCCGAATTGCCGATACCATTGGTTATCCGGTACTTGTGCGTCCATCCTATGTTCTTGGTGGCCGGGGGATGGAAATTGTTTATGATCAGGACAACTTACAGCGGTATATGCGTGAAGCGGTCAAAGTATCTTTTGATCACCCGGTTCTGGTAGATAAATTTCTCCATGACGCGGTAGAGGTTGATGTTGATGCGGTTTGCGATGGCCAGACGGTTATCATCGGCGGCATCATGGAACATATTGAACGGGCGGGGGTTCATTCCGGTGACTCGGCCTGTTCCCTGCCACCTTACACCCTGGATGATTCCATTATCCGGGAAATTTCCCGTCAAACCCGGGCTATGGCCCTTGAACTGCGGGTTTGTGGTCTGATGAATGTGCAGTTTGCCGTCCAGGGTGAAAATATTTTCATTCTGGAGGTAAACCCCCGGGCTTCCCGAACGGTACCTTTTGTCAGCAAGGCCGTGGGAATACCTCTTGCCGATCTGGCAGTTCAGGTCATGGTAGGGAAAACCCTGGCAGAAATAGGGGTAGAGGAAAGGTTGCAGCCTCCGTGGGTATCAGTCAAAGAAGCTGTCTTTCCTTTTCTTAAATTTCCCGGGGTTGATACCATGTTGGGACCCGAAATGAAATCTACCGGTGAAGTCATGGGGATTGATGAGCGGTTTCCGGCCGCCTTTGCCAAAGCCCAGGATGCTGCCGGCGCTCCTCTGCCTATGAATGGCTGTGCGTTTTTAAGCGTTCACGAAAAAAACGGGATTGAACAGGTTGCCAGGGATCTTTTGGCAAGTGGTTATACAATCAAGGCAACTGCGGGAACATCTGCATTTCTTGACAGCCATGGGTTTGCCAATACCTTGGTGAAAAAGAAAAAGGAAGGCCGTCCTAATGTTTTAGATTTACTGGTTAACGGTGAAATTGATCTGGTTATCAATATTCCCGGAGACAGTCGTGCCCGGGAAGATTCTCTTTATATCCGCCGTACAGCTCTGGATCGGGGGGTTGCATATTTTACTACCATGTCCGGAGCTTGGGCTGCCGCCCAGGCGATTAAGGTTGTTCATAATGAAGAACTAACAATTAAGGCACTGCAGGATTACCATTGATTGCTGTACGTGTAGCATAATTTCCATGTTGGAGAAAATATATGAAGCCAAGTGAAAAAGTTCCGATGACAAAAAATGGTCATATCAAATTGAAGGCGGAGCTGCATAGTTTGAAAACAGTTACCCGGCATGAAGTTATTCATGCTATTGCCGAGGCCCGAGCCCATGGTGACTTGAGTGAAAATGCCGAGTATGATGCTGCCAAGGAAAAACAGGCCTTTGTTGAAGGGCGCATCAATATGCTCGAAGATCACCTGGGGCGGGCGGAAGTTATTGATCCGGCAAAGATGGCCGGGACTGACCGGGTGGTGTTCGGGGTTACTGTCTGCCTGTCGGATGAGGAAAGCGGAGAAGAAATCAGTTATCAGCTTGTGGGTGAGGACGAAGCGGATATTGATCATGGTAAAATATCTATCTCAGCCCCCATTGCCAGGGCGTTAATAGGCAAACAATTAGATGATGAGGTACAGGTCAATACCCCGGGAGGGATAAAGATATTTACCGTTATGGATATAACCGTCGAATGATATTTTCCTGTGCAGGCTGAACTTCAAAAACTGAAACTGACCATTGCCTATGATGGCAGTGCCTATCATGGCTGGCAGATTCAACCTAATGGCATAACCGTCCAGGAAACACTGCAGCAGGCTTTAGCGACCATGACCGGTGAATCGCTTACTGTTTATGGTTCCGGGCGAACCGATGCTGGTGTTCATGCCTGGGGGCAGGTTGCCCATATCAATACCAGTACCACGATTCCCCTAAATGGTTTGTGGCGTGGATTAAATGCCTTGCTGCCTGATGATATTGTTATTCGCTCGGTTGAAACCGTGACAGCTGATTTTCATGCCCGTAAATCTGCCAAAGCCAAAACCTACCTTTATTGTATTGACAATGGTCCACAACCAAATCCACTGACGCGGCTTTATTCCTGGAATATACGTAAAACCCTGGATATATCCGCTATTTCCAGGGCTGCCGATTTGCTCCAGGGCACCCATGACTTTATTTCATTTAAGGCTGCAGACGGTGAAACTGCAACCTCCGTTCGTACCATTAAAAAAATCAGAATCTGGAAGCGTGGCAGTTATCTGTTCATTATGATAAAAGCCAATGGCTTTTTGAAAAACATGGTAAGAATTATTGTCGGTACCCTGGTAGAAATTGGTGCCGGTAAACGTGATTGGCAATCCCTGGCAGCTATTCTTGCCGCCAGGGATCGAAAAATGGCAGGTATAACCGCTCCAGGTAAAGGTTTGATGTTGAGAACAGTGTATTATTGAGGCATTGCAGTTGCTGCACATCCATCATCAATCCCCCCCCTATATCAGAATAGATACCGTCTTGATGCCGCCAAATAAGCAGAGTATAGCTGACTTGGCTTGGTTCTACCGTTCCCTTCCCGCTCTTACTATATCGACTATTTCTTTCGTCGTCACCTTCGCTTTAATCCGTGGAACATCCAAAGGT
>DQWO01000127.1 GCA_011042595.1 Pseudomonadota bacterium | reverse complement strand
TCACCCGGAACCGCGGCCACTCCTTCATCTACCCAGTCCCGCAATTCCTCCAGCAGGGTTTCATAGTAATCAATTGCTATCTGGGTCCCACGCATCACCACCGCCGGCCCCATGTGAATGGTGCCATCAAAAAAGGTCAGGGGGCTGGGCTTGTTGGTCGCCATTTCCAACACATCTTTCCAGAGATCAGAACATTTGCGGGACATCCAGACGGTTTCCGCCAGTTTATCCATATCCAGTTTATTGCCGGTAATCGCGGTCAGATCAGCCGCCAGCTTTTTGAACTGACCGGAGATCCCCAATATGTGGGTTTTTGTAACTTCACCAACGTTAACATAACTCTCGATTCCCAGGCAGGGGACATCCCAACGGCGGGCATACCACTCAAACCAGTCCTTAACGTCACGACACTGATTGGTGTTATAAACCAACACATCCGGTTTAGGGATAGACTCAATCCCATAAATTTTAGTCAGGGGAGTAAAACCTTTCAAATACGCGCCAACATCTGCCGTCAGGTAGGAACATATTTCCGGAGAATAACCGGCGGCATTAGCCACCGGGATATAATCGGTCGCCGTCCTGGTTGCCCCGAGGATAGCAGAATGATTCTCCGGGAAATAAACCAAAAAACCCATGGCCCGCAGCAACTCTGCCGGCCCGACGCTGGTACACCAGGCAACTTTGGGATTCCCGGCCTTCACTGCCGCATCTATCTCATAAAAGTGATCTGCCATCACTTTCTTCATTAATTTTGCGGTTTTTAACCTTCTGATTTCTGCCATTGATTATCTCCTTTTAGGAATATATTTCTAAAATAGCCGATCTATTACACGAACCACATCGGCTTCGGAAAAGCAATATATATACCACCGGGAATTTAGCCATCAGGATTTCTTCCCATGATCAGGGACGTTGTTAATAACTCAATTTTCTGACTAGTATTGCCAGGAACATTACAGGATGATCGGGCTTGGCTCATAGCCGTGTCTGCCGACAGGCAGGCGGTTTTGGCCGCCTGGGTGGGGAGCGAACCATAAGAACGATAAAAATTAAACCAAAAACCGTAAATTTTAACCGAAAGGCCAGCGGGAAAGGGGAGATTTTATGGGAAAATGGATTAAGGATAAATTATTTCACCTGAATGACGAAAATCATAGCCGCAAAACATCTCATTTTTCAACGTCAGTTTTTCCGGTTCAAGCAAAGCAAAAAAATCTTTGATCGGATGGGCAATAAACCCGTCTTTTAAGGTCACCAGATCAAATTTTTCCTCAACCAGGGAAATAGCAGATCAGCCACATACTCAATTTCCAGGCCGACTTCCATGTGCGTCACCTTTTCACGCTGATAACCATTTACCTGGGATGCTGAAAGCCCCTCTTTTAGTGCCTTACTTCTGAAAGGCTGTCACTCTTTTCAGTACCCCCTTGAGGGGTGTAAAAAACAAGAAATTGTCAGGAATACATTCAGAATGTTCAGGCTTGGCTCATAGCGGCATTGGGTGCCGAACGAATCACCACGACGGTGATTCGCGGCACACGATGTGCCGCGAGAATGAGCGAGAGCCATGCCGGAACATCCTGATACTTTAATTTGGGTTGCGGGCGTTAAGCCCGCGTTAGCAACTGATAATCTAAGGATATAACGGGTTCCAGAACCATCGTTTCGGTTAATAAAGCGGATATCCCGGCGGGCCAGATCTTTGATACCCTCTATGCCCAGGGAAAGAACCATTTACCGACAACCCGGGTACAGGGAATACTACCCTCCCGGATCAATCGATAAACCTTTTTTTTCATTAATCTTCAGAAAAGCTGCCACTTCCCTGGTGGTCAGTAGTTTCTTGTCATTCATCACTAAAGGTTCCGGTCAGCGCTTACCGACAATTTCATACTCCTCGCGATGGAAATGATCATCTTTTCTGGTGGTTATCTTTTTCCCCAGCTCATATTCCAGGGAATCCATGGTCAGGCTTTCCACGTCATAAAGGTAATCGGCAACCTCCGGGCTGACCTTTACCACCAGTTCCCGGATTTCCTCCGCGTAGGAATAGCTTTTTATTTCCCGAATAATTTCATAAGTAACCGTACTTATTGATTTGACAAATCCCCGACCGTCACAATATGGACAGTCCTCACAAAGGACCCGCACCAAATTGTCACGGGTGCGTTCACGGGTCATTTCCACCATTCCCAATTCAGAAATTTTCAATACATGGGCCTTGGCTTTATCCCTTTTTAAAGATTCTTCCAGGACTTCATAGACCCGTTCCCGATGTTTTTTATCCTCCATGTCAATAAAATCAATAATAATGATGCCACCGATATTCCGCAGGCGGAGTTGAAAGGCTATCTCCTTGGCTGCCTCCAGATTGGTTTTCAGGATGGTATCTTCCAGATTCCGTTTACCGACATAGCGCCCGGTATTAACATCTATGGCCGTCAGAGCCTCTGTTGTTTCAATAATGATCGAACCTCCCGATTTCAACCAGACCTTCTTATCCAGGGCTTTATTGACCTCCATTTCCACATCATGAGCCTGGAATAAAGGCTGCCCCCCCCGGTACAATTCAATAGAACAATCCATAGTGGGGAAGAAGGTTGAAACAAAATTTTTCAGCTGCTGATATTCACTCTCCGAATCAATCAACAGGCGGTCAATATCGGAAGAATAAAGATCACGGATAAGCCGCTGTGGCAAGCGTAAATCCTGATAAATAATGGATGGGGCCTTGCTGCTTTCATACTTCACCTGGATATTTTGCCAAAGCTTAAGCAAAAAATCCAAGTCATGGATCAAGGCCTGCTTGTCTTTACCTTCACTTGCGGTCCTGACAATCACTCCCATGTCCGCAGGCTTGACGGACATCACCAGTTCTTTGAGGCGCTGGCGTTCCTCCTCATCAATAATTTTACGGGAGATACCAACATTATTCACCGTCGGTAATAGAACCAGATACCTGCCGGCCAGGGAGCTGTAAGTGGTGATACGGGCCCCTTTGGTACTTATCGGTTCACGGGAAACCCGTACCAAAATATCCTGACCTTCCTGCAGCAGATCACCAATCTGGCTGTCAGGAGCAATCCGCCCATCGGAAGAATCATCCCCAAAAGGCAATAGTTCTCCCTCCTGATCAGCAAACATGGAAGAAGATTCCTGGCTTTGGCAAACATCTGAAACATAGAGATAGGCTGCTTTTTCCAGACCGATATCAACAAAGGCCGCATCCATCCCCGGCAATACCTTCACCACTTTTCCCTTATAAATATTGCCGACAATTCCCAGGTCCCGGCTACGCTCATAGAAAATCTCGGCCAGCACCCGGTTTTCCATCAAAGCCACCCGGGTTTCGGTTTCCGTAACATTCATTAGCAGTTCAGCTGGCATACAACCTCCT
This sequence comes from Pseudomonadota bacterium, assembly GCA_011042595.1. GTDB lineage: Bacteria > Desulfobacterota > Anaeroferrophillalia > Anaeroferrophillales > Anaeroferrophillaceae > DQWO01. The sequence goes on along the minus strand of DQWO01000127.1, from coordinate 419 downwards.
CATTATTAGTGCCTTACAGGTTATTTTCTGGTTTGAAAAACAAGAAAATGTTCTGATAAGAGCACTTATTTGCGGGCCGAGAAGACCCGTTTGGGTTGCGGGCTTTGTCCCCGCATTAAAAATAATAAAGAGTATAAACACTCCACCATCACCATAGCTGGCCATTCTCAATGCAGCTTGATTGATCATCAAATGCAAAGAGTAAATATTGGGTAGATAAAAGGGAAGGCCAAAATGGAAACGACAAGGATATCGTTAGATTTTTCACAGACTGGCAGGATTGTACTTCTTGCGGGGTCTCCCCCATACTCGGATCACTAGCATATCGGCAACCTAAGGAACCAAAACGCCCCTTATCTTCACCTGTGGAACCGTTTTCACGGTTGTAGTCGCTGATCATCACCTCTACTGTTGAGAAT
>DQWO01000121.1 GCA_011042595.1 Pseudomonadota bacterium | reverse complement strand
TATCATGGCAGCAAGTTGCCGCCGGCCATAAATTACCGGAGCTGCCGGAAAAAGGTTGGTGGTAAAAACTGCCGCGGCAACCGCCGGCACCTCGGAAACAATGAGAGCCAGATCAGGTTGCACATCTTTTTTCAGACCGCAGTGAAGGGCCGCAAACCGATAACCGGGACAGTCATTAACCGTTTTTTCCATATACCTTTACCCCCTAGCCCTCAAACCGTACACCCTATACCGTATCCCCTTGCTTCATCATCGGCCACAACAGCGCTTATATTTTTTGCCACTGCCACAGGGGCAGGGATCATTGCGACCAACTTTCTTCTCTTTATTTATCACCGGTTGCCGTTTCCCGGACTCATTGACCCCTTCACCCCGGCTCAAGACCATGCCCGTCTGTTTCTTTGTCTGCCGGTCAAGCTCTTCTACCTCTTCATCCCGGGTTACCCGGATATGGCAAAGCTGAATAACCGCATCCTCTTTCACCCGAGCCAACATATCAATAAACATGTCATAGCCTTCACGCTGATATTCCCGCAGCGGGTCCTTCTGACCATAACCTCGCAGGCCAATGCCCTCCTTCAATTGATCGATACTATAGAGATGCTCTTTCCACAATGTATCCAGAGTATGCAGCAAAACAATTTTTTCCAGCTGACGGATGGTCTCAACGCCAATTTCCTTCTCCCGCTGTTCATAAAATTGATGCAAACGCTGAAGAAAAAGTTCAATAAATGCTTTTTGACTTGAAATCTCTTTGATCATGGGATCGTCAGTAAAATTGATCGTAAGACCAAAATTCTGGCTGAATCCGGCATTCAACGCTTCATAGTCCCATTCTGCCACCGGATCTTTTTCTGGTACCAGCCGTTCGATAAGCTCAGTTGCCACTTCATCCATATAATCAAGAGCCAGTTCACGAAGATTATCCTGACCCAGAATATCCCGCCGCAAAGCATAAATTGTTTCCCGCTGCTTATTCATAACATCATCATACTCCAGCAGCTGCTTCCGAATATCAAAGTTGTGACCTTCAACCCGACGCTGGGCATTTTCAATCGCCTTGGAAATCATCCCATGTTCGATCGGCTCATCTTCCTCAATACCCAGGGTATCCATAACCTTTGCAATCCGCTCGGAACCAAAAATACGCATCAGGTCATCGTCAAGAGCCAGGTAAAAACGGGTGGAACCAGGATCACCCTGACGGCCTGAACGACCCCGAAGCTGGTTATCGATCCGCCGGCTTTCATGACGTTCTGTCCCTAAAATATGCAGTCCGCCCGCAGCCAGGACTTCATCCCGTTCACGCTCACACTGGGCCTTTAATTCACTTAAAATCAGTTCCTGTTCTTCCGCCGGCATATCCTCCTTTATTTTTTTCTTCGCCAGCATCTCGGCGTTGCCGCCCAGAACAATATCAGTCCCCCGCCCGGCCATATTAGTCGCGATAGTCAAAGCACCTTTTCGACCCGCCTGGGCAACAATTTCTGCTTCCTTCTCATGGAACTTGGCATTGAGAACTTCATGGCGAACACCTTTTTTCGTCAGCATCCGGCTCAATTTTTCAGAATCATCGATGGAGATAGTTCCCACCAGCATCGGCTGGCCTTTTTGGTGACGTTCGATGATCTCCCTGACCACCGCCCGGTATTTCTCCGTTTTGGTTTTATAAATCACATCCGGATTATCAATCCTGATCATCGGCATATTGGTGGGGATAACCATGACATCAAGATTGTAAATCTGCTTGAATTCCACCGCTTCCGTATCTGCTGTCCCGGTCATTCCAGCAAGTTTATTGTACATCCGGAAAAAGTTCTGGAAGGTTACTGAAGCCAGGGTCTGGTTTTCACTTTCTATTTTCACTCCTTCTTTGGCTTCCAAAGCCTGATGAAGGCCATCACTGTAACGCCTTCCAGGCATCAGACGCCCAGTAAATTCATCAACAATCATCACCTGATTGTCCTTCACCACATAATCCACATCCCGCTTAAACAGAATATGTGCCTTGAGGGCCTGATTGACATGATGCAGGGTTTCCATCTGAGAGGGTTCAAAAAGATTAGTGATCTTCAGCAGTTCCTCAATTCTGGCAACCCCCTGGTCACTAAGTACAACCGTTTTGGTCTTCTCCTCGACCTCGTAATCGGTTTTCTGGTTCAACCGTGGTATAATTTTATCAATCAGATAATATTTGTCCGTACGATCTTCTGTCGGTCCGGAGATGATTAAGGGAGTCCTGGCCTCATCAATCAAAATGCTGTCCACTTCATCGACAATAGCAAAATTCAACTCCCGCTGGGCATAATCTTCCAGCTGAAATTTCATGTTGTCACGCAGGTAATCAAAACCAAACTCATTATTGGTCCCATAGGTAACATCACAACCATATGCTGCCTGACGTTCCTGGTCATCCATCCCATGCAGGATAACCCCCACAGAAAGTCCTAAAAACCGGTAAATAGTCCCCATCCATTCAGCATCACGGCGGGCAAGATAATCATTAACTGTTATTACATGAGCACCTTTACCTTCAAGGGCATTGAGATAAATAGGCATGGTTGCCATCAGGGTTTTGCCCTCACCTGTTTTCATTTCAGCTATTTTACCCTGATGCAGAACAATTCCACCCATCAGCTGAACATCAAAATGGCGCATTTTCAAGGTTCGGACCGAAGCCTCCCGGACAACGGCAAAAGCCTCCGGCAGAAGATCGTCCAGGGATTTACCCTCATGCAACTGTTGACGGAAAATATCGGTTTTTGCCTGCAATTGCTCATCGGTAAGCTTTTTAATCTCCAATTCCAGCTGATTGATCTGTTGAATCAAGGGATTTAACTTTTTCAACTCCCGATCATTCTTGCTGCCAATAACTTTTTTTACGATTCCAAACATATAAAATTCCTCTTCAAGGGAAAATGATACATACAATCAATAATATTTTTTGTTTACATGCCAGATTATGGTGAAGATTCAGAACTTTTATCAGGGAATGACACCGACAAAAGCCTAAAAAATGGATATGGAGACAATGTTTAGGATAACTAGGAAGGATATCAAAAGGATAAAGATTGCAGCTTCACATTATTTAATCAATAAAATACCGACGTGGATCCACAGCATGCTTACTTACCACAATCTCATAATGAAGATGGGGCCCAGTGCTGCGCCCGGTATTCCCCAGGGCACCTATTTCCTGTCCCCTGATAACTTTATCGCCAACCTTGACTTCTATGCGATACAAGTGACCATACTTAGTTTCCACCCCCATACCATGATCAACCACTACCAGATTACCATAACCACCATTATGACCGGCAAACTTGACCCGACCATCGGCAGTCGCAACCACTGGACTCCCTTTACGATTAACGATATCAAGGCCACGGTGGAATTCCCGCTTGCCGGTAAAAGGTGAACGTCGATAACCAAACCCGGAGCTGATCCAACCCCGAACCGGTCGGATCGAAGGAGTGAAGTTCAGTACCGCCTTCTGCTCTTCCAGATAATCCTGGAGCAGGTTACTTTGCTGCTGTTCATCAACCAGCCGCAGCTCCAGCACCTGAAGATCCCGATGCATATTTTCAATGGCCTGGCTCCTGGCTGCATCCAGGCTGTCCGTCGTCAACGCGGCAACCGCAGGATCAGGCCCCCCGAGACCCTGTCGGAGACTACTTCCCGAATGCACGTTCAAGTTAGCCAGAACCTTGATTTTTGCATTGCTCTCCTTAATCTCTGTCAACTGGTCAGTAAGATCATCAATCCGACAGGCAAAAAAATCAACCTGCGCCTTCATTTCCGCTTCCTGCTGCACCAGTTTTTCAT
>DQWO01000204.1 GCA_011042595.1 Pseudomonadota bacterium | reverse complement strand
GTGGGAACCTTCGCCAATATAGTTCCCGAAGTTGAAGAACGCGTCTGCCATAAGCTGAATTTATCGTCGGCGCCGGCATCCAGCCAGATTGTCCAGCGTGACCGTCAGGCATCCTTTTTTACGGTTCTGGCCCTGCTGGCCGGATCGATTGAAAAGTTTGCCACCGAGATCAGGCACCTGCAGCGAACCGAGGTTGGCGAGGCTGAGGAGTTTTTTCACGCCGGGCAGAAAGGGTCATCTGCCATGCCCCACAAACGAAACCCCATCCTCTCGGAGAATATCTGTGGGTTGGCCCGCGTGGTACGTTCTAACTCCGTGGCGGCGATGGAAAATATGCCTTTATGGCATGAACGGGACATCAGCCATTCATCGGTTGAACGGATTATTGCTCCCGATTCCACCATTCTGATTGATTTTATGCTTCAGCGTTTTATTGCTGTCATGGATAAATTAGTGGTTTATCCTGAGCGCATGCTTGAAAATCTGCGGCTGACCGGGGGTACCATCTATTCACAGGGGGTGTTGCTGGCCTTGGCCCGCCGTGGTATCAGCCGCGAGCAAGCCTATCGTTGGGTGCAGAAAAATGCCATGGATTCCTTTAAAAAAGGGACGTCATTTAAAGATAATCTCTTGAATGATTCTGAAGTAATGAAGGTTTTATCTGCGGATGAAATTGAAAATCTGTTCAAGGTGGAGCATCACCTGCGCCAGATTCCGGTTATCTTTCGCCGGGTGTTTGGCAAATAGGAGGAAAATTAAGATGAAGCGAGGGGATAAAGTTTATGAGGGTAAGGCAAAAATTGTTTATGCTACCAATGATGAACAATACCGAATTCTCTATTTCAAAGATGATGCCACTGCATTTGACGGCAAAAAAAAGGGGACAATTGTAGAAAAAGGAATCCTGAACAACCGGATTTCCACTACATTGTTTAACTTACTGGCGGAAAACGGAATCCCAACCCACCTGGTTAAAGTTCTTTCGGAGAGGGAGGCACTGGTTAAGAATGTCAGTATTATTCCCGTCGAAGTGGTGGCGCGTAATATCATTGCCGGCAGTCTCGCTAAACGCATGGGCCGGCCTGAGGGGGAAAACCTGGCGTTTCCGATTGTTGAATATTACTATAAAGATGATTCTCTTCATGATCCGATGATTAATCGGGATCATGTCCTGGCCTTTTCCCTGGCTACCGCTGCGCAGATTGATCACATCAAGGAGATGGCATTGAAAATCAACGGCATATTGCGGCAGTATTTTCTTGATCGGGGGATTCTGCTGGTTGATTTTAAGTTGGAATTCGGAGTTTTTAATGGAGAAGTGCTGCTGGCTGATGAAATCTGTCCAGATACCTGCCGTTTATGGGATGCGGAAAGTCTGGAAAAAATGGATAAAGACCGTTTTCGTCGTGACCTGGGTAAGGTTGAGGAAGCCTACCTTGAGGTTTGCCGGCGGGTATGCGCTGCTGATGGAGTTTAAGTGAAATCTGTGAATATTCATAAGCTGACGGTCTCTTTGGGAGCAAAGAGCTACCCGGTTATCATTGGTTCAGGTTTGATCAAAAGAAATGAGGGCGAGGTACATCTGCCTCATTTCAAGGGGCGACAAGGGGTTATCATTACCAGTGAAACGGTGGCCGGTCTGCATCTTGACCGGCTTCAGGATCTCTTTGCCGGAACTGAATATAAAGTAACCCCGATAGTTATTGCCGATGGGGAACAATATAAGAGCCAGGAAACCCTTTTCAGCCTTTATCAGCAGATGTATGATGCCGGTTTGCAGAGAGATGGATTTGTCTGTGCTTTCGGCGGTGGAGTGATCGGTGACCTTGCCGGCTTTGCTGCGGCTACCTATATGCGTGGCATTGATTTATTGCAGGTGCCAACAACTTTGCTGGCCCAGGTTGACAGTGCCATAGGTGGAAAAAATGGCATTAACCTGCCGGTTGGAAAAAATCTTGTTGGTTCCTTTTATCAACCGAGGGCGGTTATCTCCGATGTTGATTTTCTTGAAACCCTGCCGGAAGATGAGTTTTTCAGTGGTATGGGGGAAGTGCTGAAATATGCTCTGATTGCCGGTGATGATTTCGTTACCTTCCTGGAAATGAATTACCAGGAAATACTGGCGCATAATCCAAAAATTCTCGCCGGTATGCTGCATTTATGCTCTCGAATCAAAGCTGATTTTATTGCTCGTGATGAATTGGAACAATTGGGGGTTCGGGCTATCCTTAATCTCGGACATACCCTTGGACATGCTTTGGAAAAAGCCTATGCTTATACCGGTATCAAGCATGGTGTTGCCGTAGCCATGGGTTTAGTTTTTACCGCTTATTTGTCGGTCGAAACCGGATCATTGTCAGATGATGAATTGCAGCGCATCCTTGGACTGCTGCAGCTTTTCAAAATGGGACTTTCAGTTCCGGCTGAAGTTCAGGGGGAAGAACTTTTGGCGATCATGGCCCGTGATAAAAAGGTTGCTGCTGATTCATTGAAGATGGTTTTGCTGCGTAATATCGGCCAGCCATTTCTGTGCACTGAAATTTCTCCGGATCAGATGTTGGCTGCTTTTGAAAAATGCAAACAACCGCTGTAATTGCAGGGCCGTTACCACTGGTGAATAATGTAGAACAAAATGCCCTGGTTTCGGTTTCCGGCCTGAAAAAAAGATTTCCTCAACGGGGCAGTGGCTTCCTCGCGGCCAAAAGCTATATTCATGCTGTTGATGGTGTTAGCTTCCAGATAAACGCCGGCGAAATTGTTGGCTTGGTTGGTGAGTCCGGCTGTGGAAAATCAACTTTGGGTAAATTACTGCTTCGGCTTGAAAATTTTGACCAGGGGGAAATATTTTATCGTCATACCAGATTGTCGTCATTAACTGAGCGGGAGTTGCGCCCTTATCGGCGCCAGCTCCAGATGATCTTTCAGGATCCATATTCATCCCTTAACCCCCGGATGAGGGTCCGTAAAATTATTGAAGAACCCCTGATTATTCACCAGCTGGGAAATGGTGCCTGGCGTCGGCAACGGGTTGATGAGCTACTGGGTATTGTCGGCCTGGAAGTTGAAATGGGGAATCGCTATTCTCACGAATTCAGCGGCGGACAGCGGCAACGGGTGGGCATTGCCCGGGCATTGGCGTTGAATCCTGAATTTATCGTGGCTGATGAACCGGTATCGGCACTTGATGTTTCGATTCAGGCCCAGATTATCAATCTGCTCCTTGATCTGCGGGAACAGTTCAACCTGACAATGCTTTTTATTTCCCATGATCTCAGTGTTGTCAAGCTGCTCAGTGATAGAATTCTGGTGATGTATCTGGGAAAAATTATTGAAGAATCTCCCAGTGAATCCTTGTATCAAGAGCCTTTACATCCGTATACCCGGTTGTTACTGCAGTCCATCCCCTTGCCCGAACCAGGCAGGAAGCGGGAAAAGATGTCTGATGTGGTTCGTGATGCAGGTGTTACCATGATGAATAAGGGTTGTCCTTTTTATCCCCGATGTCCGGAGCGATTTGCGCCATGCGCGGAGGCAATGCCGGATCTGCGGGATTGTGGTCATCAGCATAGGGTTGCCTGTTTCCTTTATCAAGGTTAGGATTTAAGTTCAGCGATTAGCGTTTAGCTTTAAAAAAATCAAGGTTTTATACTAATTAGAAATAACACCAAACGGGTAAAATTTATAATATTTTACATCTTATAATCACAAAACTAATAGCTAAAGCGGGCTTAACGCCCGCAACCCAAAACAAAATGATTTTTTACCACTGAGATCACAGAGGGCACAGAGAAATAACCTAACGATTTTCCTTCGTGTTCTTTGTGTTCTCAAGTGAGCATC
>DQWO01000366.1 GCA_011042595.1 Pseudomonadota bacterium | reverse complement strand
GAATTGATGGCTGCCGTTGTTGCGGGAGACAAAGTAGAGATAACTAACCTGAGCCGGGAAATTAACCGCCCGCAGCGCCGCGGCACCCGGATTGCAGATGGGTCCTGGTGGCAGGCCCCGGTGGCGATAGGTGTTGTAAGGTGATGGGTCTTTCAGATCTTTTCTTCGCAGATTGCCGTCAAATCTTTTCCCCAGTCCGTAGATAACCGTAGGGTCACATTCCAGCCGCATACCTTTTCGTAGCCGGTTGAAGAGTACGGCGGCGATGATCGGCATTTCCTCCTCATTTCCCGCCTCTTTCTGGACGATTGAAGCCAGGGTAACCAATTCATGCCGGCTGTATGATGGTGGATTAGTGACCTCATCTGAGATCTTTTGATACTTGTCACTAAAAGTTTTGAGCATCAGAGACAGCAACTGCCGGCAACGGGTGTTTCGGGTGTAATGGTAGGTGCTGGGAAAGAGGTAGCCTTCGCAATTGGATGCCTTGATTCCCCATTTCTGGATGAACTCCCGGTCTACAACCAGTCGATTGAATCCATCTCTACTACAGTGGCCGTCGGCCAGCAGGTTGCCGATTTCTTTCATGGTAAAACCTTCCGGAATGGTGATCTGGTAGGTTTTCACCCGGCCATTAATCAGTTGTTCGATGATGCCAAGTGGAGTTTCCCCGGTTTGAAATTCATATTCTCCGGCTTGAATCCGGTTGCCCAGACCACGAATCCGGACAATAAGGGAAAATTTTTGGGGGGAAGAAACAAGACCTAGTTTCTCAAGCTGTCGGCTGACCGTTTGCAGGGAATCTCCAGGATTTACCAGAAAAACAGTGGTTTTCTGGACCCCTGGCCGATGAGCAAACCGATAAAGTTCAGTGCTTGCGATTGCCATGATCAGGATTATGGCCATGCTGGTGAGGATAATAGCTTTGACCACGGTCGATTTTTTCATGATATTTTTTTGCGGACCAGGGCTGCCACGGCGGCCATTTCCCGGCTTCCCAGGGCCAGGGAACTGACAGCATAGATTATCCCACCGGCAATGACCAGGGCGATTAATCTGCCGGCATCCGCCAATTGGTGCTGGTAACTGATGGTAAACCAGGGAAGTTTTGCCATCATTAATAAAGACGCGGTCATAATTCCTGATGCCGCCAGCGCCTGTATCAGGGGTTTCATTATTCCCCTGATTTTTACTTGTTGCTGTTTTTTTCTGAACAGGAGGAAGAGGAGAATAAGAAAATTGGCCGCGCTTGAGATGGCAGTCGCCAGGGCCAGGCCGATATGCTTGAGCGGGAACATCAATGCCAGGGCGACAAAAATATTTATTACTAAGGCGATCCCCCCGACTTTCACTGGTGTAGCGGCATCCTGAAGCGAATAAAATGTCGGTACAATGATACGCAGGGCGGCGTAGGCCCAGAGGCCGCAGGTGTAGGCAATCAGGGTTTGTGAGACCATAATGGTTGAGTGGACATCAAAATGCCCTCGTTGAAAAAGTACATAAATGATGGGTTTGCTCAGGACAATCAGCCCGGCCATGGCCGGCAGGGTGATGAATAACAATCCCCGGATGGCCAGGGAAAAGGTTTGCGAAAAGTCATCCCATTGCTCGCCATGAGCCTGTTTGCTTAATGTTGGCAGGATTGCCGTTCCCAAAGCGACAGCAAAAATACCCAGGGGAAATTGGACCAGCCGGTCGGAATAATAAAGAAAAGAAATACTGCCATCAACTAGAAATGAAGCCAGCAGAGTGTTGATAAAGATGGTGATTTGGGTGATAGCCAGGCCCACGAGCGACGGTCCCATCAGTTTCATGATATCCCTGATTGCCGGATGACGAAAATGATATTTGGGAACCAGAGAAAACCCCGCCCGGCGTAAAAATGGAACCTGAAATGCCAGCTGGGTAATTCCTCCCAACATGACGCCAATGGCCAGGGCCAGCGCCGGATTTCCCAAAGGCCGACTGAGCAGGCAGATGGCCGCGATCATGCAGACGTTCAGTAACACCGGTGCCAGGGCCGGGGCAAAGAAATGCTCAACAGAATTCAGGATTCCCATGGACAGAGCCACCAGACTGATGAGCAGGATGTAAGGGAACATGATGCGGTTGAGAAAAACAGTGAGCTGAAATTTATCGGGATTGTGCTGGAATCCGGGAGCGATCAATTTGACAATCAGCGGTGAAAAAATGATCCCGGCAATGGTCACCAGGACGAGGATGATGGAAACCAGGGTAAGTGCTGTCTGGGCAATGTCACGGGCTTCCTGCCTTTTATCTTCTGCCAGGTAACGGCTGAAAACCGGGATGAAAGAAGCGGTCAGTGAGCCCTCGCCAAAAAGCCGGCGGAGCAGGTTGGGAATCCTGAAGGCGACAAAAAAGGCATCGGCGGTAAAACTGGTGCCCAGAAAATGAGCAATAACCATATCTCGGACAAAGCCAAGAATCCGGCTGGCAAAGGTTGCACTGCTGACGATGCCAGCGGCCCGGATAATTTGCTGCTTGTTGTTACTCATGGTTTGCCGACAGGGGAAAATTGGTTGATTATCTTTAATGCCTGGGGACTCAAGGGAGCTAATCGACTATCTTCCTGTTTCCAGGAAAAAGGGGTAGTACTGGCAAGGATTTTTTGTTCTTGACGGTTGAAACTGAAAAGTCTGGTCTGACTGATGGCCTCCGGGGGCCGGGAAAAAGCTGTAAACTCAATCTGTGTTTCGCCGTTACCGTTATTATTTACCACGACGAGCCCCTGGCTGTAGGACAGCTTGAGTTCAATGAGCTTCTGCTTAATAGCGGAAAACTCCTTGATAATGGCATCTTCGCTGATTTTTAGTTCGGCAATTTCCTGGGAGATCAAATGGTAGGTTTTAAGCCGTTTTACCATGATTGCAGTTATAGAGATCTGCAGTCGTTCGCGGAGTTCATCGATTTGCCCATGGGAAATCAACTGCATAATTGCGGTTCTCTGCTGGTCGGTCAGGCTCATGTTTTTCTGTTGCTCGATAGTTTGAAAAAGATGGCTGATTTCTTTTTCCAGTTGAGATTGGAGATGAACTTTTTTGGTCACTTGAGGGATGAGATGATCGAGTTTGGCTGACAACTTTTTCATTTCCAGGTTTATTTCTTCTTCCTGCTGCTGGTAAGCCGGCAAAGCCATAGGATCAATACGCAGGACTGATTTTCCACTGCCGAAAATACCATGACAGTAAATAAAAACACCGGCGGTTACCGTTCCGGCATGCATGGCATCATTAATGATAACCTCAGAACCTTTCAGGGTTGAGGTTATGCAGGTTTTAACCATCACCTGTCGGCCGATGACGGTGGCATTTTCAACCACGGCGTTGATCTGTATCTCGTCGCCTTCAATGAAGGCTCCCACTACTTTGTCAATGGAGATATGATTGCCGGTTATCCTCGCACCCGGATCGACAATGCCGGAAATTTTGATATTTTCCCCTTTCAGCACGGCTCCCCGGCCAACATTGCCCTTGACTGTGATTTCCCTGGCCATCAGAGTGAATCCCGGTTTTACCGTATCCTGGAGAATGTTATTGGAACCCTCAACCTTAATGGTAGTTGATATATGGCTGAATTCTTTAATGGCAATGTTGCCGGTGGAAAAATCAACCTGGCTAACCAGAACATCAGGGTCAATGAAAAAACCTTTGGCGGGATCGCGGTAGAGAAAACCGGTAATGAGTGCTTTGAGAATTGTCTGGTTTTTTTCCGGCTGTTCCTCGGCGGTGATTGATTTGCGGTCATAGGTAAGTTTAACCACTTCTTTGCCCGCTTCAGCCGGAATGGGGTCACCATAAATTGTTGTTCCGTCAACTCCGGCAG
>DQWO01000350.1 GCA_011042595.1 Pseudomonadota bacterium | reverse complement strand
TATCAGCTGGAACAAAAGAATTGATAGCAAGAACAGTTTGCCGAACCAATCCTCATATATAAGAAAACCGGCCATCGATAAAAATATCGATAGCCGGTTTTGATTTCTGGTAGGCGGTACTGGGTTTGAACCAGTGACTTCCACCGTGTGAAGGTGGCACTCTCCCACTGAGTTAACCGCCCAATGATTTCAAGTAGTTATAAAGCGCTGGTTTCTAATCGCACCAGAGTTACACCAGTAACTTAATAACCTTGTGATTCAGCAAAAGTTGCATATCTCTATATCATGGTGATAAACAGGGATGCAAGATAAAATCTTATTTTTTGCTGACTATTCATACACCTTTTCCTGCTCATCCAAGCCGACGGCATCCTGTTCCAGATTTCTGGTTAGTTGCTGCTGTTTACCGAGCTCATGGTAGTATTCGTGTTGAATCAGCAGGTTCATAATTTCATTGGTGCCGGTCCAGATCATCATCAGGCGGATATCGCGCAGCAGGCGCTCTACCGGATAGACGTCGGTGTAGCCGATGCCTCCCATCACTTGCATGGCGTTGTTGACCACTTCCCAGGCGGCTTCGGTGGCCACTTTCTTGGCTTCGGATACCAGGCGCCTGGCATCCTGGCCGCTGTCAATCAGGCGGGCGGCGGCGTAGGCGAGGGCGGTTGCCGCATCAAGGGCGGCAATGCTGTCGGCAATTTTGAAGTTCACCCCCTGAAATTTCATAATGGTACGACCAAAAGCCTTCCGCCTGGTGGTATAGAGAGTTGCCACCTCAAGCGCTCCCCGGGCGGCACCCAGGGCCCCGCCGGCACTGGTCATTCTTTCGGGAATCATCATCCGGTTGAAAATTTCACCGCCGGCATTTTCTTCTCCCACCAGACAACATTGGGGGATTTTGAGCTGATCAAAAATAATTCGTCCCGTACCGCCACCCCGGGTTCCCATAAGGCCATAGACCTTTTTCACTTCAACCCCCATGTCCCTTTCGACGATGAAAAGGCTGATGGACTGCTGGGGTGGATTATCCGGGGCGGTTTTGGCGTAGACCAGAAAAACATCGGCGCCTTCAGCGCCGACAACAAAGCGTTTCTGGCCGTTGAGGATGTATTCTCCACCCACTTTCCGGGCTGTAGTGGTGGCTCCGAAGAAATCGGAGCCGCCCCGGGGTTCAGTCAGGGCTTCGGCACAGAACAGCTCGGCGGTCAGGATCGGTTGCAAATATTTTTCTTTTTGTTCTTTGGTCCCGTAGAGACTCAGTGCTTCACCGACAATGGAAGGCATGGCGTAATGACAGCCAAGGGTGGATCCTAATACACCCACCTCTTCCATGGCCGCCATCTCTGCTACCCAGCTCAGTCCCCGGCCCTGGTAATCAGGGGAAAAACGCAATCCCAGAAGATTTTTTCTGGCGGCTGAGACAATGAATTCCCGAGCAAACTCAATCTCGCCGCTGTCCATGGATCGGACCAGCTCATGGGGGACGGCTTTGACGAATTCCTGTACTTCTTTTTTGAGTTTCTTTTCTTCATCCGTCAGGAGAAAATCAAACATGACGATGCCTCGAGGGTATATAAAAAAAGCAATTATCTGGTCATGAGAACTTTAGCAATGGTCATAATCTCAGCTTCCTTGGTTCCTTCGTATAACTCAAGAATCTTGGCATCACGGTACCATCTCTGGACGTCGTATTCAGCAATATAACCATAACCTCCATGGATTTCCAGGGCGGCATTGGCGCAGAATACCGCCGTCTGGCCACTGAAATATTTGGCCATGGCCGCCAGAGTGTAATCGGGGGTATTCTGGTCATACAGCCAGGCAGCTTTATAGACCATGTTGCGCAGTGCTTCTATCTTGATCGCCATTTCAGCCAGTTTTGCCTGGGTTAACTGGAAATTACCGATGGAAATACCAAAGGCTTTCCTTTCCTTGGCATAGCGGATTGAGGCATCCAGGCATCCTTGTGAAATGCCTACTCCCTGGGCGGCTACCATAATCCTGGTCATATCGAAAAAATGCATGACCTGGTGAAATCCTTTGCCTTCCTGACCGATGAGGTTTTCCCGGGGAACTCGAACATCTTCAAAAGCTATTTCGCCGGTATCACTGGCTCGGATTCCCAATTTACCTTTAATTTTAGTCTTTGTAACGCCAACTGAATCAGCCGGAACGATAATCATGCTGAAACGGTCATGGCGTTTGGGGGCCTCAGGGTTGGTGATTACCAAAGCGATCATAAAATCGCAAACGGTAGCATTCGTTATGAACATCTTACTGCCATTGATGATGTAGTCGTTGCCATCCTTGACCGCCCTGGTTCCAATGCCCGAGACGTCAGTGCCGGCGTTGGGTTCGGTGAAGGCGCCGGCGCTGACCATCTCACCTCGGCAGACCGGTGGCAAGTATCTTTTTTTCTGTGTTTCAGTGCCAAATTGATAAATAGCTTCACAGCCGAAAGAGGCGACGACAACATTAATGCCGATACCCATGTCAACCCGGGAAAGTTCTTCGGTAATGATGGCGTTACCTAGAGCGCCAAAACCGGCACCGCCGTATTCTTCCGGTAGCCAGGAGGCAACCAGACCTAAGGCCGCAGCTTTCTTGTGGATTTCCGGAGTGTATTCTTCTTTTTCATCATATTCTTCGGAAAGCGGCGCTATTTCATTCTTGGCGAATTTAGAGGCCATGTCTTTCAGCATTTTCATTTCTTCGGGTAACAGGTAATCCATCAGTATTTCCTCCATTCTTTCTATGTTTTGCAAAACCTGCAGATTGACTGTCTCTCAGTTATCGCCACATTGCGATATTGTTCAAAAGGTAAATTGCAGATAAGTCGTGCCGGTATAATGAATGAACACTCATTTATTTGAATGATAAACACAAAGACAGTTTGGAGTCAAGATAAAATAGATTTTTATTGTAAATTCTTTAAAAAGGTTGTGGTAGAAAGATTAAACTGTCTGGTTGTTATTTGGAAGGTCAACATTGCGAGCTTTCGCTTGCTTGAAGATGAATTATTTCTGAAGGGGATAGTGTCGGCGAGAGGTGTTTTCCCTGTCTCATTTTGATAATGCAATCAATAAAAGTCGTTATTTCCCGGGTTAAATGTTTGTTTCTGTTTAAGACAATGGCAATTTTCAGATAAAATTTGTGTTTTCCCAAGTCTATTTTTTTAAGCCGTCCTTCTGACAATTCTTTATGAATTTTGGTTCGCGTCAGAAAACCGATTCCCTTTCCTTCCATGATTAATTCCTTAACCAGATCAGGATTTTCACACTCAATGTTTAGCGGTAAAGTAATTCCTCTTTTTTTAAATTCTCTAAGTATATATTTGCGGGTTGCTGAATGTTCATCCCGCATGATGAACTTTTCAGATTGCAGGTTTTTAAGGGAAGTGTATGTTTGTTTTTGCAGGTGATGATCGGGAGCTGAAATTAAAATGACTTCTTCCTGCCCGAGATGGTAAACGATAAAGTTTTTTAATGAAAGATTTTTCCAGAGAGCCATAATAATAATGTCAAGTTTGTTTTGTTTCAGGCTTTCGAGCAGTGAAACTGAACTTTCCGATGTAACTTTAATGTGGCATTGGGGGAAGAGTTCGGCGTAGTTTTCAAAAATGTACGGCATAATAAATTTGCCATAGGTAGGAGTTGTACCGATGGTAATGTGAGTTTCTTTCTCGGCCCCCATTTTTTCCAATTCTGTTTCTGCCTTATCCAGCAGTTTAAAAACCTTGTCGAGATATTCATATAATTTCCTGCCTTCGGGGGTGGGCTGAATTTTTTTACAATCGTTCTCGCCGATTAATTTCATGCCGCAGCAGTTTTCCAGCTTTTTGATTTGCATTGATATGGCCGGTTG
>DQWO01000351.1 GCA_011042595.1 Pseudomonadota bacterium | reverse complement strand
TACGACCAACCTGGTGCAGGGAAATAAAGAGCGTGTTGGGGTCATGCCAATAGATATTCTGGGTGCCGTCACCATGATGGCAATCCGTATCGACGATGGCAACTTTACATTGTCCATATGTTTCCCGGATATATTCAATCATTACCGCTTCATTGTTAATGTTGCAGAAACCGCGGTTGCCATGCACTACCTTCATGGCATGATACCCTGGTGGCCGGACGATGGCAAAGGCATTATCAACCTTTTTTTCCATTACCAGCTGGGCGGCTTTGATAGTACCTCCGGCAGCAATCAAGTGTGATTGCGTCGTAACCGCATCGACATTTGGATAGCAGAAGTGGGTGCGGTTGATATCCACTGGAGCGGCAATATCCGGTTTATATTCGTTGATACCATTTATATCAAAAATCCCTTCTTCCCGTAGTTGGTCCTGGGTGTAGAGCAGTCGTTCTTCCCGTTCAGGATGGGTGGCGTCGATGGCCCAGTCATAGGCCGGGAAAAAAATAACTCCCAGTTTATTATCAGCGGAAATCATGAGGTTTCCAATCCCTTTCGGTATGTTTGTTCGATTCCGGGTTTCAACTGGCAGCTGACCCGGATATTTTTGCCGACGGTAAAATAGTTGCTGATCATGTTGAAAGAATCAGCTTCAACTGTTTCAATATCATTTTCATCAATATCTTGTTGGCCATATTGATTTAGATAAGCTGTCAGGGAGGATTTTCCAGCGGAAATGGCATCATCAAGGGAGAACTGAAAGGGTATTTTTTCCGTAATGTCCAGCTCAGGGATCAGCAAGGTTTTCTTTTCGGTGTCGGCGAAAAGTTCCAGTTCCATGGTGGAGCGGGTGAGGGCGGAGCCGATGGCGTTGGCAATGGCATAATCATGGGGGACAGTTACCGGCATATTAAACGTTTTAGCCATGATGTCGGCCAGGGCAGCAGCCGGACCACCCATGACATAGAGATTTTCAGGGATGAGTTTACGGTCGGCAATCATTTCATGGACCGTATAAACCGGTTGGTTATTGATTTCCTGGATCAGCTCCTGGGTCGCACTGAGAATGCTGTTGACCGCGGTATCAATAATCTGGTCAGCCAGTTCCGCTAGGGTGGTTTGTTGTTTTTCCGCCAAGAGGATCAGCCCATCAATAGAAGCCTGCTTATTTCCGGCAGTGGATATCCCTTTAATGTTACAGGCATCTATCAAGGTCGGGCTTGTGCCGCCAAAGGCCATTGCCGGGCCACGGCGCTGTGGTCCTACTGTAAGTTTTCCTCTGTTGATCTGAACGAGAGAATCGCCGCCAATGCCAATGGATCGGGTGGTAAGTGCGCGGACCAGGGTGGCATGACCGCCAATGGCAATGCCTTCTTTTTCCAGCAGTGGCGCCCCGGCGGCAAAAATGGCAATATCTGTGGTGGTGCCGCCTATATCCAGAATAATGGCATCTTCATGGATATCACAAAGGGCGACAATACCCATAACACTGGCAGCCGGCCCTGAAAGAATGGATTCAACTGGCAAACACCGGGAGACGGAAAAAGGCATGGTACCGCCGTCAGCCTTCAGGATGTTGATGGGTGCCTGAATGCCCAGCTTTTTCATGCTGTCTTCGATGGCATCCGCGAAGTGGTTGAAAGGCTGTCTGATGGCTGAATTGTAATAGGCAGTGGCAATCCGGCGGGGGAAATTCAATCGTCCTGAAAGTTGGTGCCCCAACGTAACAAAGTCAGCATGGGCGGCCAGCTTTTTTTGCAAAACCTTTTCGTGAATGGGATTACGGGGGGAAAACTTGCTGACGGCGGCATAGTGTCGAACATCATCCGCTTTGCAGGTTTGAAGATAGCTTTCAACCTGATCGTCTGCCAGAGGCTCTCGTTCCACTCCCCGGTGATCAATGGATCCCTGACAGGGAAAATAGTGTTTACCTATTTGATGCTGTTCAGGATCAATTCCGGGACCTGACGCTACAAACATGCCCACCGGATCCAGTTTTTGTTCAATGATGGCATTGGTGGTCAGGGTGGTGCTCAGGTTTATTTTACGTATCTGCCGGGGGTTAACACCCTGCAAGACCTCTTCAAGTGCCATCTGCACGGAATGAAGCAGGTTCTCATGGACGGTAATAACCTTTGCCGCGGCCACAATTCCCTGCTGATTGATAACCACCGCATCCGTGTGGGTGCCGCCAACATCGATTCCCAGTAGCATCTGATCTCATCCCCTAAGTGCTGATTTCTTTTTACTTGCTTTAAATGTAACATGATCTTTCAGTAATCGTCCAGCAAAAAGCAGGAATAAACTACCGAACCTTTAAAGGTCGGTAGTTTATTTTATCCTGCTGGGACAGGGTGTTTGGTACCTATCACCCTTAACCTGCTGTCGCCCAAGCTCAGCATCCTTCCATTAGAACAAAAAACATTAACCCGCACACTATCCGGTACACTACGGTCATTTACCTCTTAAGGTTGGGTAACGATATGAACATGGTGAGCTGCTGGCTCGGTCACGTAAATATCAATCATACACATATTTATCTTGAGATTAATAGGGAGATACAACGGCAGATGCTGGAGAAGGCTGGTGCCCACGAGTCAGTGCTTTTTTATTCCTGAGATCGATAAGACAATTTTGAGATTAATGTGCTGAAAAATATCGGTAATCGAGCTCCAAGGCCGCCGAAATTGTCCTTGATTAAGAGAACGTCATACCCTTGCCGGATAACAGGGTCAAATAATGGTAAATATTTCCGGGAGAATACCGAAAAAACAATAAATGTCAAAAGACAAGGGAGCTTTTGTTTAAGTTTCTTTCAGGGGAACGTGAATGGCGAAAATTACCATTGGCATCGCGGATATGAAAGCAAGTGCCGATTCGGCAGATATCCTGACAACTTATTGTCTGGGTTCCTGTATCGGGCTTTCTCTATATGATCCCGTGGCCAAGGTAGGTGGAATACTTCATTATATGCTGCCCAGTGACTCGATTAATCCTTTAAAGGGAGAAAGCAAACCCTTCATGTTTGGCAGCACCGGGATCCCTCGGCTCTTTAAGACCTGTTATCAGCTGGGAGCTGAAAAGAAACGATTAATTATCAAGGTTGCAGGTGCTGGTCAGGTGATGAATGAAAGTGGAATGTTTAATATAGGGAAGCGAAATTATGCATTCTTGCGAAAAATCCTCTGGAAAAACAATGTAATGATCGATGCTGAAAGTATTGGTGGGAGTAATAATCGGACCATGTTTTTGCGGTTATCAGATGGACAGGTAATGGTAAAGTTGTCGCGGGAAGAAATGGTGCTGCTATGAAACACATGGACGAAATACTGGCAAGCATTCATCAGATTCCACCTTTTCCTCAGGTGGCTATCAAAGCAATGGATATCATCAGCAATACACAATATGTTGTCAGTGATCTGGTTGAGGTGATTCGTCTTGATCAATCGATTACCGCCAATATCCTGAAGCTGTGCAATTCAGCTTATTTTGGTCTGCCCCGCAAAGTTTCATCTCTAAAGGAAGCAGTTGTTTATCTTGGGACTATCCAATTGAGGCAGGTTCTTTTAGCCAGTGGTGCCAAAGATATTTATGATCGTCCAGACAAAGGATATTCTTATTTTGTCGGAGAACTCTGGCAGCATGCCATTGCCTGTGCCTTGATGTCACAGGTCCTGGCGCGGCATCTGCGATTGCCCCTGGATGAGAATAGTATTTTTACGGCAGCCTTGCTTCATGATGTAGGAAAAGTTGTCTTAAGTACCTATGTCAGTCAGGAATTTGCCGAAATTGAAATGATGGTGAAAGAGGAACATTTGTCGTTCCATGATGCGGAGCGTCGGGTTCTTGGTTTTGATCATGCAGAGAT